>JAHFFQ010000122.1 GCA_023247875.1 Candidatus Omnitrophota bacterium
AAAACAGCGGACCTTGACCGGTTTGGGAATAGGGAACTTTAACCTCAGCCAAAGCCGCTATGCCCATAATTCCTATCTGCAAATTTGGGCAGAAATGGGGATCTTAGGAATATCCGCTTATATTTGGCTTGTCTTCAGGGCCCTGAAATCGGGGTTCAATAAATTAAGAACTGGCGAAGATAAAAATTATATGATCGCGCTGATTACTGCAATCGCTGTTTTCCTTATTCACAACCTTATTGACTTTACATTTTTTCTTCCGGAAGTGTCAATAATCTGGTGGATAATGCTGGGGTTGATTATTGCCTAAAATGGACTCCGTCATTGTAATCCCTACATATAATGAGAAAAACAATATCCAACCTTTAGTAGAGGAGATCTTTAGAGTCGCGCCCACGGCAAAAATCCTGATCGTGGACGACAATTCTCCGGATGGGACAGGCAAGGTCGCCGATAAGCTAGCCAATCAATATACTCAAGTTGCCATCCTCCATAGAGAGAGAAAAGAAGGATTGGGTAAGGCTTATATTGCCGGTTTTAAAGAAGCCCTGAAAATTAACCCGGATTATATCATCCAGATGGACGCGGATTTCTCGCATAGCCCAAAATATATCCCGCAATTATTGAAAGAGGTCAAGAGTTATGATCTGGTGCTGGGTTCCCGGTTTATTAACGGGGAAAGACGTCCACCTCATGTTTCTATTCTGAGCGTATGGGCAAATAAATATGCCCGCTGGATTTTAGGCTTAAAGATCAGCGACTGCCTGGGCGGATTTAAGTGTTTCCGTAAAGAGGTGCTTAAAAGTATAGGGTTGGATAAATTTACTTCAACCGGGTTTGTCTTCCAAACCGAGTTTATTCATAAGGCATACAAAAAAGGCTTTACCATCAAAGAGATCCCAATCAATTTTTATAAACGTAAATCCGGGCGGACTAAAAAATCGATAAAGATTATATTAGAGGCCTTTTTTAAAATCATGCTGTTGCGGTTACGCCGGTTATAATCAATCTACTATTCTTTTCTTGCCGCACAAAATATAGTAAGTAAATTGAAGCTTGTTAATTCAAGCAGGGTAAACTTACTGAATGCCTGCTGAACTTTTCTAATATTAAAATTTGCCATATGTCCGCACCTGTTTGAGTAATACAGGTCGTTATCCCTCCACCCCTTATATCTGCACCATACAGTAAAGATTATGCCCCATATTCCGGGCAATTTATCATACGGGACTGACGCAATAACTATCCCGCCTTTTTTTAAGACTCTTTTTATTTCTTCAATTAGAGAAGCATACAGTTGAATGTGCTCCAAAACTTCCGTAATAACCACCATGTTGACACTATCGCTCTTTATGGGCAGGCCTGCCGAAATATCAGATTTTATAAAGAATGAGCCTGTCGTTTTATTACTGTTATACTTAAGCATGGCTTCGCATATATCTAAGCCGACCATGGGTATATTATCTTTGTTCCAAAGAGCATTGCCGCATCCTATATCCAAAACAGCGCCTTTAGAATAATATTTTTTCACAAGGCCATGAATAATATCCCGCCTCTTTTTAAGCAGCCAAGGCCTTATGCCCTTATTATTTGCCTGCTTTACATAATAATCTCCAGCCTGCCGCAGGTATATCGCCTTCATTTTCTCATTATCCGTTGACATTTGTTTATCTTGAATTAAGAATCATACCACCTGGGTTTGCGCAGGCGCCTGAAGCCGGTCAAATACTTAATCTTTTGGCGGCCCACAAGAGTATCAATAAGCTCCATACCCATTACTTTTAAGGTGTTAATAAAAAACCACCAGTATAGCCCCCGTTTATGTTTATACCTTGAAAAAAGCCCCCTGATGAGCCAGTGGGGACGGTACAAAACATAACGCTTATTTATTTCCATATTTAACTTGGCAAAATCATTCCTGGATAAGCCGGTATATGAACGCATCAAAGGAGTAGCCCAGTCATATTTGCTGAAATCATCCTCTTCAAGAAGGTTGTTCTTTTTAGCTTCTTGATAAAGATAAGTTCCGGGAACAGGGGCAACCGGATGGAAGGCAGGATAATCCATATCAATCTCTTTGGCGTATTCTACCAGGTTCAACATTGACTCCCTTGTGTCAAAGGGAGTACAGGTAACAAAGGTCCCCTGCCTGAACACCTGTGGATATCTTTTCTTAAAGAGCAGGAACACCTCTTTTATTAACTCCTGGGTATAAACGGATTTCTGCAGTTTCCTTAAATCTTCAGTACAGCCCCTTTCTACGCCGATTAAAGGATGTATCATGCCGGCGGCTACCATCTTTTCCAATATCCCCAGGCTTTCATCCTTTAAAAGGCAGTCTGCCCTTAAAAAGGCCCACCAGTATAAATCCTTATAATTCCTCTTTAGAAGTTTAGAGCAGAATTCATCGGTCCATTTTGGGTCAAGATTAAAAGTAGGATCAGCCCAGATAATGTAACGCCGGCCGTATTTATTATAAATAATATCTACTTCTTCAAGGGTCCTTTCCACGCTCTTAGTCCTGTACCTGGGCATTACTTCCAGTTCTCCACTCTCCACATCTGTCTTTGACTGTTTTCCCCAGAATGTCCAAAGCGAACAGAAATTGCAGCGGTCAACGCATCCCCTGGAATGCTCAAGCGTTACACTTCGCGGCCAAAGATAGCCAAAAGGAGAATACTTGCCCATAGGCATAAGGTCAAAGGCAGGCAAGGCAAAAGCATTTAAATCTTCAGCCAAAGGCCTAAGCGGATTTTTAACTATCTTCCCGTTATTTTTATAAGCGATGCCTTTAACTCTGGATAGATCCCGCCTTTTTTCCAAGGTATCAATTAAATCAACGATGGTTTCTTCGCCTTCGAACCTTACAATAATATCTATGGGAGAGCCGGTTAAGCTGTAATCCAGCATCCAGGAGAAAAAGTGCCCTCCGGCGATCGTAATTATTTCCGGGTTTATTTCTTTGGCCAGATTAAATAACTTTAGCGCCTCATGGTGATAAAGCGCCTCTTCTCCGGCACCGATAAAATCCGGCATTTCTTTTTTAAGGATACCCTCTAAGCTTTGCCACCCTATCTTAAGCGGAGGGCAATCTATTATTTTCACTTCTATATGGGGCAGATTTTGCCTTACGGCAGCGGCTATACAAGGCAGGCCTAACGGCAAAAGAAAATTATCGGACTCATTAATAAACGGCCAGAGATACCTGGGTGGCCTGACTAGGATAAACTTTTTCTTTTTCATTGTGTATAGCCAAGCGATTTTAACTTTTTCATTGACTGTTCTTTCAGCTCGAATTTACCTGCGCTATTATAATAAATATGCCTTATACGATATTCAAAATCCCGCAGTTTAGATTCCATATCTGCATAGCGCTGTTTTTCTATGCGCCTTAGGTCGGTTTTCTCATAAGGATCATCATGAATATTGAACAATTGTAACTTAGAAGAAGGATACTCCGAGAAAAATAACTTTATATAATCAGTATCCGGGCTGGGCTCAAAAGGATATTGTATAAGTTTCCACTTATCACAAATTAAAGCGGAGATGTTCCTTGTCTCGTTGCAGGAAAACAGTTCCCGTAAGGGATCGATAGCACAAGCCAAAGATTTTCCTTCAAGCTGCTTAAAGACATCAAATCCCAGCTGATGCAATATCGTAGGAAAGATATCTATAAGACTTACATTTTCTTTTACTTTCCTGCCTTTTTTCTGAAAAGGGAATTTAACCAACAATGGAACTTTAATAATTTCATCAAAAACTGTAAAAGTATGATTAAAGTAAAGATGGTGTTCTCCCAGGCTTTCTCCATGGTCAGAAGTAAAAATTATCAAACTGTTGCGGAAGAGCCCCATCTTACTCAATCCCTCCAGAAGCTTGCCAACCTCTTCGTCCAGGTAATGTATTTCTCCGTCATATTGCGCCTTATAGTAATCCGGATCATCTATGCCATTTTTCACTATCAGTGAAGGAATAGAATCCCATCCGCCAAGCGGCTCCCGCGTGGCTTTTTTAACTTCTAATTTATTATTTGCCTTATGGACAAACAAAGTATTATGGGGGGCGGGCGGCGAATAAGGACGATGGGGGTTTAAATAATAGACCCAGGCAAAGAAATGGCCTCCTTTTTGAGTTTTTATCCACTTTAGCGCAGCTGATGTTGTTGAGGTAGCGTCATTAGTCTCTTCGTAACCATTCAGAGATCCCGGGAATTGTTCCTTGAGTGTCTGGAGGAAAAGTGTGTTGCTCCCGAATACGCCGATAGAATATCCCTGGTTATGCAAAAAAGAAACCAAATTTGGCGTATTGGCATTAAACTTCATCCCCCAATTGATCACTTTATGCTGAGGAGGATACAAAGAGGTCAACAGCGAATAG
>JAHFFQ010000013.1 GCA_023247875.1 Candidatus Omnitrophota bacterium
AGAAGGTTCCATTGTATATGATGCACGGCCTTGTGTCAAGGACCTTGTTATAGTCGCGTAATTAAAAACCTCCGAAAGCGGGACATTGGCCCGGATGGTCCGCAGATTCAGCCTCTGGCCGAGGGCGATGATCTTGGCGCGCCGGCTGCTTAAGTCACCGATGATCTGGCCCATGAATTCCTCGGGGACAATTACTTCAATATCCATGATCGGCTCTAATAAAACCGGGTGGGCTTTTTTCATTCCATCCTGAAAGGCAATAGAGCCGGCCATTTTAAATGCCAGCTCCGATGAATCAACCTCGTGGAATGAGCCATCCACTAAAATACAGGCTACGTCGGTAACCGGATAACCTGCCAGAACGCCGTTCTTGGCCGCCCCCATTATGCCCTGCTTTACCGCCGGGATGAATTCACGCGGGATAGAGCCGCTTTTTATTTTATCTTCAAAAGTAATTCCCGTTCCGGGGGTTTCCTGCGGGCCCATCTCAATAACACAATGCCCGTATTGCCCGCGGCCTCCGGACTGTGAAATAAATTTACCCACACTGGAGACGCTCTTTTTAATTGTTTCTCTATAAGCAACCTGCGGAGCGCCGACCTGGGCCTCCACATTGAACTCGCGTAAGATCCTGTCAATGATGATCTCCAGGTGCAACTGGCCCATGCCGGCAATAAGGGTCTGGCCGGTCTCCTGGTTATAAGTGACCCTGAATGACGGATCCTCATCCTCTAATTTATGCATTGCCAGACCCAATTTTTCCTGGGCATCCTTTGACTTGGGTTCAATCGCCTGCTGGATGACCGGCTCGGGAAAGCGCATGGCTTCAATAAGGATGGGATTTTTTTCCGTGCACAGGGTGTCCCCGGTTTTCGTATCTTTTAAACCAACTGCGGCTGCGATATCTCCGGTAGAAACACTCTCCACTATTTCCTGGCGGTTAGCGTGCATTTTTACAATCTTGGTGACCCGCTCTCTTTCCCTTTTGGTGGCATTATAAATATATGTCCCTGATGCAAGTGTCCCGGAATACATCCTTATAAAATATATTTTACCGACGAAAGGATCGGTAGCTACCTTAAAACATAAAGCTGTAAAAGGTGCCTTATCATCTGCAACTACCTCCTCAAATTCCCCTGAATCAGGATTGGTGCCTTTTACCGGAGGCACATCAACGGGAGAAGGAAGATAATCTTTTACGGCGTCTAGCACCAACTGGACCCCTTTATTTTTAAAAGCCGAGCCGCAGAGCACCGGCACAAATTTATTGGCGATCACTGTTTTGCGTATGGTATCCTTTAGCTGCTGGTTGGTTACGGCCTTGCCTTGCAGATAAATCTCCATGATCGCGTCATCCGCTTCGGCGAGTTTCTCCACCAGGATCATCCGGTATTTCTCAAAATCCGCGAGCATCTCTTCAGGCACATCTTTTGTTTCAAATTCTTTTCCTAAATCATCATCTTTGTAGAAGATGAGTTTTTTCTCAACCAGGTCCACCAGGCCTGAAAAACCCGCCTCCTTGCCGAAAGGAAGCTGGATCGCCGCGACATTGGCCCCTAATCTTTGTTTCATCTGCTCAATTACTTCAAAGAAATTCGAGCCGGTGCGGTCCATCTTATTCACAAAGGCGATGCGCGGGACATTATAGCGGTCAGCCTGGCGCCAGACGGTTTCGGACTGCGGCTCAACTCCGCCGACCCCGCAAAAAACAACCACTGCCCCGTCCAAAACCTTTAATGACCTTTCTACTTCAATGGTAAAATCCACATGGCCCGGGGTATCGATCAAATTGATGGTGATATCCTTCCATACGCAGGTAGTGGCGGCAGCGGTAATGGTAATGCCTCTCTCCTGCTCCTGGACCATCCAGTCCATCGTCGCCGTACCGTCATGCACCTCACCCAGCTTGTAATTCTTTCCCGTATAGAACAGGACACGCTCGCTGGTCGTGGTCTTGCCGGCATCGATGTGCGCGATTATCCCGATATTCCTTATTTTATCTAACGGTATTTTTCTCACTCTTTTACAGTAGGGACGGTTCTCAAGACAAAGGAAAACTGTCCCTTTTTAGGGGACAGTTCTGCTTTGGTTTGAGAACCGTCCCTGTTTTTATCTACCACCTGAAGTGCGCGAAGGCCTTATTGCTCTCGGCCATCTTATGCGTGTCGTCGCGTTTCTTAATTGCCGAACCTTCGCCTTTATAGGCCGCGATAATTTCATCGGCTAATTTCTCCTCCATGGGCTTTCCCTTCCTGTTCTGGGAAAAATCCCTGATCCAGCGCAAGGCAATGGAAGTGCCGCGCTCCTGCCTTACCTCGACAGGCACCTGGTATGTGGCCCCGCCTACCCTGCGGGGTTTGACCTCCAGGCGCGGCCGGGCGTTATCCAGGGCCTTATAGAATACCTTTAAAATATCCTCTTCATTCAAATTTTTCTGGACGATCTCGAAGGCGCCGTAAACCATCCTCTCGGCGATGGACTTCTTGCCTTCAAGCATCACCATGTTAATGAATTTGGCTACTATCTTACTGTTAAACTTGGGATCCGCTAAAATATTTTTTTCCTGCGCTTTTCTTCGTCTCATTATTTCCCTTCCTTCGGCCTCTTGGCCCCGTATTTTGAGCGCGACCTTCTGCGAGCGTTGACCCCGGAGGCATCCAATGTGCCTCTGACAATATGGTAGCGCACCCCGGGAAGATCCTTTACCCTGCCGCCCCTGACCAGGACAATAGAATGCTCCTGCAGGTTATGCCCTTCTCCGGGAATGTAAGCCGTGACCTCTATGCCCGTGGTAAGCCTGACCCTGGCGATCTTTCTTAAGGCGGAGTTGGGTTTCTTAGGCGTCATGGTGCGCACCTGAAGGCAGACACCCCTTCTCTGGGGTGAGGCCTTTAAAGCCGGTGATTTACTCTTCTTCTTTTTGGAAACTCTTCCATGTCTAATGAGTTGGGCGATTGTCGGCATATAATTATTCCTTTACGCTTTCTTTTTGAACTTCTAATTTTTCTTCTAAGCCCTTTATGGCTCCAGTTTTGACTACTTCAATATCGCGGTGCGACCTGAATCCGGTTCCCGCCGGGATCAGATGGCCCACGATGACATTTTCCTTTAACCCGAATAGTTCATCGCGCTTGCCGGAGGTTGCGGCTTCGGTCAGAACGCGGGTGGTCTCCTGGAAACTGGCCGCGGAGATAAAACTCTCCGTGGTCAGGGAGGCCTTGGTAATACCTAAAAGCAAAGGCGTTGCCTGGGCAGGCTTGCCGCCTTTTTTGATCACCCGGGTATTTTCCTTCTGGAAGACCCACTTATCCACCTGCTGGGTAGCCAGGAACTCCGTGTCGCCCGGATCCTCGATCCTTACTTTTTTGAGCATCTGGCGGATGATCAACTCAATATGTTTATCATTGATGCGCACACCCTGCAGGCGGTAGACCTCCTGCACTTCATTGACCAGGTACTCCTGTAAAACCTTATCCCCGCAGACGCGCAAAATATCCTGCAAAACCACCGGGCCGTCGGTAAGCTGCTGTCCGGCGGTAACTTTATCCCCTTTATAAACATTAGGATGCTTGCCGTGCGGAATAACATACTCCCTGGCCATGCCGGTAGTGGATTTAACGATAATTACCCTCTGGTTTTTCTTGGTCTCGCCAAACTCCACGAATCCGTCTATTTCGCTGATCACCGCCGGATCCTTCGGCCGCCTGGCTTCAAAAAGCTCGGCTACTCGCGGAAGGCCCCCGGTGATATCGCGGGTTTTAACCACTGTGCGCGGGATCTTGGCCAGGAGATCGCCTCCTCCTACCTTTTCCCCGTCCCTGACGATAATGTGCGCTCCGATAGGTATGGGATAAATCCCCAGGACTTCTTTCTTATCATCTAAAATAACCACCTGCGGATGATACTCCGGTTTATGCTCAACGACTACGCGCTCAGCTAACTTGGTGACCGGGTTGATCTCTTCGCGCATAGTAATATTTTCACGCAGGTCCTCAAAACGCACTCCTCCGCCGACTTCGGTAAGCACGGGGATCGTATAGGGATCCCAGCGCACAAAGGATATCCCCTTGTTCACCTCTTCGCCGTCAGGAATACTGATGAAGGCGCCCTGCGGAACAGGGTAGCGTTCAAGCTCGCGGCCCTGGGCGTCATTGACGCTGATAGCGCCGTTACGGTTCAAAACAACATTCTCTTTATTTTTGAGGGTAACCCTCAGGTTATGATATTTGACCAGCCCCTTATTCTTGGATTTGATAAAAGATTGTTCGATGGTCCTGGAGGCGGTACCGCCGATATGGAAGGTCCTCATGGTCAGCTGCGTGCCGGGCTCCCCGATACTCTGGGCAGCTATAACCCCCACTGCTTCTCCCAATTCCACCAACCTTCCGCTTGAGAGGTTGCGGCCGTAACACCTGGTGCATACGCCTCTGCCTGATTCACAGGTCAGCACACTGCGGATACGGATCTTCTCAATGCCCAGCTTTTCGATCTGATCGGCCTTTTCTTCGGTGATCTCCGAAGCCTGCTGGACAATTACCTCGTCGGTAATAATATCCACCACATTATCCAAAGCCACCCTGCCGATGATCCGGTCCTTAAGGCTGACCACCTCCTCATCCCCTTCGATGATCGCCGAAACCGTGATACCGTTTAAGGTTCCGCAGTCATCTTCGCAGGCGATTACCTCCTGGGCAACATCAACCAGCCTGCGGGTCAGGTAACCGGCGTCTGCGGTCTTGAGCGCTGTATCTGCCAAACCTTTACGCGCGCCGTGAGTGGAAATAAAATATTCCAAAACATTCAACCCCTCGCGGAAATTAGCGGTGATCGGATTCTCAATAATTTCACCGCTGGGCTTGGCCATCAGCCCGCGCATACCGGCCAGCTGCCTGACCTGTAAACGGGAGCCGCGCGCACCCGAATCAGCCATCATAAATATTGGATTAAAGGAATCCATTCCTTTGAATAAAAGGTCGGATATCCTGTCGGTGGCGTGCGTCCAGATATCGATAACTTTGGATTTGCGTTCGCTGTCGGTAATAATACCTTTGCGGTACTGGTCCTCAACCTTGGCCACCTCTTCTTTGGATTCTTTCAGCACCTGCGGCTTATCAAGCGGGACAGTCATATCATCTATGCCGATGGAGATGCCTCCCCTGGTCCCCATTTCAAAACCTAAGCGCTTGATATCATCAAGCAGCTTGATGGTCGCCGAGTGCCCGAACCTCTTGTACACGCTTACTACTATATCATTTACCCTGCTTTTATTTAATTCCCGGTTGACAAACCCGAATTCAGGAGGAAGAATCTGGTTAAATAATACCCGGCCGACAGTGGTGGCAAGCAACTGTTTTCCGGGGAGAACCATCTTCTGGTCAAAATCATAAACGCCATCAACGCGGATCTTGATCTTGGCATGCAGCTCCACGCCCTTATCTTCATAAGCTGTGAGGACTTCATCGAAGCCTGAAAAACTCTTGCCCTCCCCTAAGGCGCCGGCCTTCTCCTTGCTAAGATAAGAAACACCGAGGACAATATCCTGCGTAGGAGAAATTACCGGCCTGCCGTCAGCTGGAGAAAACACATTATTTATGGCCAGCATCAATACCTTGGCCTCTAACTGGGATTCCAATGATAAAGGGACGTGCACAGCCATCTGGTCTCCGTCAAAGTCGGCGTTAAAAGCGGTACAGACCAACGGATGGATCTTTATGGATTTTCCTTCGATTAATAACGGCTGAAATGCCTGAATACCCAGGCGGTGCAGGGTGGGGGCGCGATTAAGCATTACCGGATGGTCCTTGATCACTTCATCCAGGATATCCCAGACTTCGATCTTGCCTCTCTCAACCATCCTGCGGGCGCCTTTGATCGTATGCACAAAACCCTTTTCTCTTAATTTTTTAATGATGAAGGGCTCAAATAATTCCAGGGCCATCTGCTTAGGCAGGCCGCATTCGTGGAGCTTTAACTCCGGGCCTACCACGATAACGGAACGTCCCGAATAATCCACGCGCTTACCAAGAAGGTTCTGGCGGAATCTGCCCTGTTTTCCTTTAAGCATATCGGAGAGGGATTTTAACGGACGGTTATTGGCGCCGTTTACCGGCTTGCCGTGGCGGCCGTTATCCAGGAGAGCATCCACCGCCTCCTGAAGCATGCGTTTTTCATTGCGGATAATGATCTCCGGGGCAGAAAGGTCCATCAGTTTCTTCAGGCGGTTATTCCGGTTGATCACCCGGCGGTATAAGTCATTAAGGTCGCTGGTGGCAAATCTCCCGCCATCCAGGGGAACCAATGGCCGCAGGTCAGGGGGAATTACCGGTAAGGCCTCCAGGATCATCCATTCCGGCTTGTTTCCGCTCTTCTTAAAATCCTCCACGATCTTCAGGTTCTTGATCGCTTTACGGTTATTTAAAACATCTTTGGATTTTTCCAGGTCCTTCCTGAATTTACGGCAGACGACATCCAGGTCAAGCTCCTTTAAAAGGTCCCGGATCGCTTCAGCGCCGATCTTGGCTTTAAAGCTTGCCCCGTATTTGCTCACTGCCTCCTGGTACTGTTCATCGGTAAGCAGCTCCTTCTTCTTTAAAGGAGCAGAGCCCGGGTCAACAACGACATACTCCTCGTAATAAATTATCCTCTCTAAATCCCTTAAGCCGATATCCAAAAGCGCGCTCATCCGTGAGGGCACTGCCTTAAAGAACCAGATATGCGTAACCGGGGTAGCCAGGTCAATAATGCCCATGCGCTCCCGCCTTACGCTTGAACGGTCAACGGTCACCCCGCAGCGGTCGCAGGTGATCCCCTTGAACTTTATACCTTTATATTTACCGCAGTTACACTCCCAGTCGCGGACCGGCCCAAATATCTTCTCGCAGAAGAGCCCATCTTTTTCCGGCTTCAATGTGCGGTAATTAATGGTTTCGGCTTTTTTCACCTCGCCCTTAGACCAGGATTTAATTACCTGGGGGCTGGCGATCTTTATTGAAATACTGTCAAATGAGACGATCTCTTCCATTATTTGCCCTTTTCTGTCCTGATATCAAGGCCTAAGCCTTGGAGTTCTTTGATTAATACATTAAATGACTCCGGGGTCCCGTGAGTCAGGCGCTGCTCCCCTTTGACGATCGCTTCGTAAATACGCGTCCTTCCGTTTACGTCGTCGCTCTTTACGGTGAGCATCTCCTGCAAAGTAAATGCCGCCCCATATGCCTCAAGCGCCCAAACCTCCATCTCTCCTAACCTCTGGCCGCCGAATTGCGCTTTGCCGCCCAGGGGCTGCTGCGTAACCAGGGAGTACGGGCCGATAGAGCGGGCGTGGATCTTTTCATCAACCAGATGGATCAACTTCAAAATGTACATATATCCGACGGTAACCTCCTGGTCAAAGGGCTCGCCGGTATAACCGTCATAAAGAGTGATCTTGCCATCCTCGGGAAGCCCTGCTTTCTTAAGCAGCTCCTTGATCTCACCCTCTTTAGCTCCGTCAAAAACAGGACAGCTCACATTTAAACCCAAAACTTTAGCTGCCCAGCCTAAATGGCATTCCAGGATCTGGCCTACATTCATACGCGAAGGCACGCCCAGCGGATTCAAAACCACATCTACCGGAGTACCGTCGGGCATATAAGGCATATTTTCTTCCGGTATGATCCTGGAAACCACACCCTTGTTCCCGTGCCTTCCGGCAAGCTTATCCCCTTCGGAAAGTTTGCGTTTGGTGGCTATATAGACTACTACCCTTTTCAGGATGCCTGCCGGTAATTCATCACCGCGGCGGACCTTCTCGATCTCCTGCTCCTCTTCAGCCAATAACTCCTGCATCTGCTCATCAAAAGATGCGGCCAGGATCTTGGCTTCCTCATTATCGCTGAGATCGAACTTCTCCACCTTTTTCTTATCTATTCCTAACGCTTGAGCTAAACGCGCGGTCTTCTCAGTCTGCAGGAACTCGATCTCTTGCTTATAATAGGCCTTGAGCTCCCTGATCTTGGCTAATTCCTTGGTTTTCTCTTCCTTTGATTTTCTGCCGCGGTCCTTACGCTGAAATACATGCACGTCAATGACCACCCCTTCAACCCCCGGAGACACGATCAATGAAGTATCCCGCACATCCCCGGCCTTCTCCCCGAAAATCGCCCGTAACAACCTTTCTTCGGGGCTGGGCTCGGAATCGGTCTTGGGGGTGATCTTGCCTACCAAAATATCCCCGGCGCTCACCTCAGCTCCGATGCGGATGATCCCGGTCTCATCCAGGTTTCTTAACGCTTCCTCGCTGACATTGGGAATATCGCGGGTGATCTCTTCATTGCCCAGCCTGGTTTCGGCGGCTTCGATCTCAAACTCTTCTATATGGATAGAGGTAAAGGTGTCGTTTTTGATCAACCTCTCGCTGATCAGAATAGCGTCTTCAAAGTTATACCCTCTCCACGGCATAAAAGCCACCAGCACATTCTTGCCTAAAGCCAGCTCCCCTTCTTTGGTCGCGATCCCGTCGCCGATAGCCTGCCCCGGCTCTACACGGTCACCCAATTCTACCAAGGGCCTCTGGTTCAGGGAGGTGTCGGCATTGGTGCGCAGGAATTTCTTCAGGTGGTAGATCTTTTTTCCTATGGTGATCGATGAAGCATCCACGCTGGTTACTTTACCGGAGTCGCGGGCAATAACCACTGTGCCCGAATCCTGGGCGACCTTGGCTTCCATCTCAGTGCCGACTAAAGGCGACTCGGTGATCATCAGCGGCACAGCCTGTCTTTGCATATTTGAACCCATCAAAGCGCGGTTGGCATCATCATGCTCCAGGAAAGGGATCAATGAGGCGGCGACAGAAACCAACTGCTTGGCGGAAACATCCATATACTGCACATCTTTGGCCGGGACCTTCGGGAAATCATCTTTATAGCGGCAGGTAACAAACTTATCGACAAAACGCCCATCGCTGTCCAAAGGGACATCTGCCTGGGCAATAGTTTTATCCTCTTCGATATCCGCGGTAAGGTAGTCTATCTTCCTGGTCAGGCGGCCATCTTCAACCTTGCGGTAAGGAGTCTCGATCAAACCTAAAGCGTTAATCCGCGCGAAACAACTTAAAGAAGCGATCAACCCGATATTCGGGCCTTCGGGGGTCTCGATAGGGCAGACGCGGCCGTAATGCGAAGGGTGGATATCCCTTACTTCAAAACCCGCCCTCTCGCGCGATAAACCTCCGGGGCCAAGAGCGCTCAACCTTCTCTTATGCGTCATCTCAGCCAAAGGATTGATCTGGTCCATGAACTGGGACAACTGGCTGCGGCCGAAGAAATCCCGGATCTGGTTGCTTAAAAGCTTTGAATTGATCAGGTAATGGACGTTAAGATTATCAAACTCCCCTAAGATGCTTAATCGCTCCCTTATCGAACGCTCCACGCGGGATAACCCGATGCGCACCTGGTTCTGCACCAGCTCCCCTACGCTTTTCACCCGGCGGTTACCCAAATGGTCTATATCGTCGATCTTGCCGGTGCCGGCGTTCAATTTGATCAGGTATTCGATCACCTTAATTACGGTGTCGGAATCAAGTATCCTTTTTTCCAGGGATACATCCATTCCTAATTTACGGTTCAGGATAAAACGCCCCGCGCGCTCTAAGTCATAACGGGCCGGATCAAAGAATAACCTGTAAAAGAGGCCTTCGGCAGCCTCTTTGGTTACCGGTTCGGTCGGCCGCATCTTGCGGTAAAAATCAAGATAGGCCTCTTCTTTGTTTTTGGTGTAATCTTTCTTTAAAGTATTGATGATCTCGGGATGCTCCTTGCCGAAAGCGGCAAAGATGGATGAGTCCTCGGAAAAACCCAGGATCCTTAAGATCTGCGTCGCGGGGAAATTCCTGCGGCGGTCAACATAGGCGGTGATCGTCTCGGTGAGGTCGTATTTAAACTCAAGCCAGGCCCCGCGGTAAGGGATGATCCTTCCGTAAAATATTTTCTTGCCCGTGGGATGCAATTCCTCTTCAAAGGAAACACCCGGTGAACGCTGCAACTGGCTGACCACTACCCGCTCATCTCCGTTAATGATGAATGTTCCGGTTTCGGTCATTAAAGGGATCTCGCCGAAATAGGCATCCTGCTCTTTTGTCTCACGGGGAGTAGTTAAGCGGAATTTTACTTTTAGCGGAGCGGCATAGCTTAATGAGCGGTTCTTGGATTCAGCCATAGTGTATTTAGGCTTACCCAGAGAATAACTGATGAATTCCAGCTTGATCAGGCGGTCCGGGCTTTCAACGGGAAAAATCTCCCCGAAAACCTCCTGTAAGCCCTGGTTTTTCCTCTCATTTGCCGGAACATCTATCTGCAAAAATCCTCGGTAGGTTTCCAGCTGCACATCCAACAGATTAGGTAAATCGTAAACTTCTTTTAACTTGGCAAAACTTTTTCTCTTTATCATAATATTGAGGTTATCTAGCCTTAGTTAACTTACTCAGACTTACTCTAGTTTACTCTTAATTACCTTGAATATCTTAGATTTACTTACTTAGAATTAAATAGAATTACTCAAACTTACTTATACTTACTTTAATTCTACAGTGGCTCCGGCTGTTTCCAGCTTCTTTTTAATCTCGGCAGCCTCTTCTTTGGTAGCGCCTTCTTTGATCGTCTTAGGCGCGGCATCCACTAAATCCTTGGCTTCTTTCAAGCCCAGATTAGTGATGGTGCGTACCTCTTTGATCACCGCAATCTTATTAGCGCCGCAGCTGGCCAGCACTACGTTAAATGTGCTCTTCTCTTCGGCAGCAGGAGCGGCACCGGCAGCAGCACCAGCGGGGGCGGCAGCCATCATCGGCATATTCGCGCTTACGCCGAATTTTTCCTCCAAAGCTTTAACCAGATCAGAGAGCTCCAGAACACTCATCGTCTCTATCGACTTGATCATCTCCTCTAATTTTGCAGTTGCCATGACTCCCTCCTTTAATTTGTTGGTTTTTCCTTGCTTGTTTTTATTTGGTCTAAACAATAAACAAATTTCTTTAATGTTTGATTTAAAACGATAACGAATTTGGTTATCGGAGAATTCAGGGTCATCACTACCATGGCCCGGAGTACCTCCTTGGAAGGAAGCTTGCTCATCGCCTCAATATCCTTTTGGGTCAAGGGCCTGTCGATCAGGTATCCGCCTTCCAGAATAAGCTTATCGTGATCTTTACGGAAGGCGCATAAGATCCTGGAGGTATCTACCGGTTCATCTTTAAAAAATATCATCCCGCAGGGGCTCTGGACGCTGGGGATCAGGTCATTCAGGCCTAACTCCTTCATCGCCCTTCTGGCCACGGTGTTCTTGACCACAAAAAGGTTGGCCCCTGTGCCTTTGAGGGTCTTCCGCAAAGAGCTCATATCGGGGCTGGATACCCCGGAGTACTTTACGATGATCAACCCCTTGGAGGATTTGAAGCTATCCTTTATCCTGTTCTCCGATGTTTCCTTGACCAGCAATCCTATCTTTTTCATAGTATTAACAAATTAACCTTAGCCCCGGGTTCATGGAAGCAGCTATGCTTAAACTCTTCAAAAATTTGCCCTTTACCGACGCGGGCCTGGCTTCGGTAACCGCCTCAATAACCTTAGAGGCGTTATCATTAAGCTGATCTTCGCTAAAAGAAATCTTGCCTACGGCTAAATGCATTCCGCCCTGTTTATCCACGCGAAATTCCACCTTGCCTTTTCTTACATCTTCGATCGCCTTAGTGATATCATTGGTCACTGTGCCGGTCTTGGGGCTGGGCATAAGGCCCCGCGGGCCCAATAACTTGCCCAGCTTGCTTAAGTCTTTCATCATCTCGGGGGTGGCCACGGCGCAATCAAAATCAAGAAAACCAGCGGCAACCTTATCGATGAGCTCCGTGCCCCCTACGTAATCTGCTTTGGCTGCACGGGCCATGCTTTCATGTTCCCCTTTGCAGAATACCGCGATGCGCACCTTCTTCCCGGTCCCGTGCGGAAGCACGACGGTGCCGCGGATCATCTGATCGCTTTTCTTGGTATCCACGCCTAAATTAAAATGCAGGTCAACCGAACCGTCAAACTTCGGCTTGGGAAGCTTCTTCAATATTGCGATAGCCTCCTTTAATTGATAGGCCTTATCCTGCTGGAGCTCTTTTACTGATTCTTTATATCTTTTGCTGTGAGTTTTCATAATTTATCCTTCGACCGCAATGCCCATGCTGCGGGCAGTGCCTTCAATGATCTTCATCGCCTGCTCCAGGCTATCGGTATTTAAATCCGGAAGCTTGAGCTTGGCGATCTCTTCAACCTGTTTCTTAGTCACCTTGCCGATAGTCTCTTTACCGCTGGTACCGGAGGCCTTGGCCAGGTTGGCTGCCCTTTTAAGAAGGATGGATGACGGAGGGCTCTTTATAATAAAGGTAAAGGTCCTGTCCTCAAAAACGCTGATGACTACCGGCAGGATCAACCCATCCCTGCCCTTGGTCTGGTCATTGAACTGTTTACAGAACTGCATGATGTTAACGCCATGCTGGCCTAATGCCGGGCCTACCGGGGGCGCTGGGTTTGCCTGCGCTGCCGGGACGTGTAATTTGATCTGTGCCTTGATCGCTTTTGCCATATTATACCTTTTCCACCTGCCAGTATTCTAACTCTACCGGCGTTGAGCGGCCGAAGATAGAGACGCTGACCTTGACCTTGCCTTTTTCCGGGTAGACCTCTTCGATCGTGCCGTTAAAATTCAGGAACGGGCCTTCATTGACCCTGACTTGTTCACCTTTTTCGAAAACGATCTTTGGGGAAGGTTTGACCGCGGTATCTTTGGTGCGCTTAAGGATGTTCTCTACCTCCTCCTTGGGGAGCGCGACCGGCTTTTTGCCTAATCCGATAAATCCGGTGACCCCGGGAGTATTCTTCACAAAAAGATAGGTTTTTTCGCTCAAGTCCATTTCAACTAATAAGTAGCCGGGAAAGAATTTCCTCTGGGTGATCTTCTTTTTGCCGGAACGCACCTCGGAAACCTGCTCGGTAGGGATGATCACGCTGGCGATCTCATCCTGAAGGCCGCCTGTGACGATCTTCCTCTCCAGGGAGGCCTTGACCTTTTCCTCTATTCCGGTCTGCGTATGCACGACGTACCAATTTTTCATTTAAAGACCACGCTTAAGAATTTTGATAAAGCTACATCCACTATTCCGATAAAAACCGTCATTATTGCCGTAACCGCTATTACCAGGACCGTCGATGCCAGAAGCTCCTGCCTGGTTGACCAGGAGACCTTGCTCAATTCAGCCCTTACTTCTTTTAAAAAATTTACCGGCTTGGCGATCATATTCATAATATTAACCCAATCCCATTCTACGCTCAACTCCCAAATTTACAGGAGCGGCAGGACTTGAACCTGCAGTCACGGTTTTGGAGACCGTTGGTTTGCCATTAACCGACGCCCCTATAAAACATTCTTTTACCGGCTCATACCTTGCTTAAAAATTTAATTTGAAATTTTTAAGCATTCGCCGGTATAAATTCGGCTAATAACTTATGTCGCGCTATGTGCGCTCCATAAGTTATAGCCTCATTTAATTTCTTTATGCGGGGTATGCTTGTGACAGGACCTATTGCAGAACTTATTAAGTTCAAGCCTATCCTGATGCAACTTTTTATTTTTTGTCGTCGTATAATTCCGATTTTTGCAAACCGTACATTCTAAAGTTATGATTTCGCGCATTTTTATTATCCCTCTATCTATCCCGGCTCATATAATGTAGCAAAATTCTCTTCAATAATTTTGCTACATTCGCCGGGATTAGTTCGGCCATACAACTTATGTTCGCTATCCGCTCCATAAGTTGTGGCCTTACTAAAGCTGGAGGCGAGAATTGAACTCGCGACCCCGTCCTTACCAAGGACGTGCTCTGCCAACTGAGCTACTCCAGCAGGATTGGATTTGCTCCGTCGCTAGAGCCCTCAAAGTAAAAAAAACCACACCCCAAGAATTTAAACAAAATTCTTTCTTTGGTTATAGGTATTGCTAAATTAAAAGTGTTGTAATGCTAGATATTTACGTAAGCAAGAGAGTTTATACTAAAATGGGGGGTTTGTCAAGATTTTTTTAGCTTTTTTTAATGATTGGCGTTAAGTTTTGCCTCCAGCGATTTAACTCTTTCTTTCAATTCCTGAATCCCTTTTTGCTGTTCTTTCATTGCCTCAACTAACAGGCCCACAAGGTACTCATACTCTACGGCCTTGGTTTTCATCTTGTCATCGGCGGTATGCACTACTTCAGGCACCACCTTTTCCACCTCCTGGGCGATCATGCCCATGTGAAGTTTAGTATCTACAGAGGCATCCTTCCATCTGAAATCGACTCCCCGCAAAGAAAGGACTTTTTTCAAAGCATCGGAAATGGTGACAACATCCTTTTTCAGGCGGATGTCAGAACTGACGTGGTAATTGCCGTAGACTCCGGTGACGTTGCCGTTGGCTGCCAGAACCAAACCATACGCGCTGCCATATATATCGCCGGTACCGTTTATGCCGAAATACAATGAGCCATCGTTATTATTTCCGATGCTGGAGCTCTTGTTGCTTGATGAGGCATAAAACCTCATTGAAGGAAAGGTGGTGCTGGAGAGCCGAAGGTTACTCATCCAGCCGCCGGAATAAGTAGTAGTGGTATAAGCATCCAAAGCCGCTGCCGGGATAGTCGTTCCGATACCGACATTTCCGGCCGTCACCCTTAAACCATTACCCTGTATGTCCACATAACTCTTACCATAAGCGGTGCCTGGATTCATGACAATTCCTGTTGCAAAAGAAAGCGTCAGCTGCTGATAAGGGGCAGTCCAGGCGCCAGAGGAACGATAAATGCCATAACTCGAAGAAGGAGTTCCCGCAGACTGATGCCAATATATCCCATATGTGCCATCTGTGCCGACAGTGCCTCCGTTTGGATTTAAAATCAGGCTGGAATAATTAGTCCCGATATTTCCATTTACATCCAGTTTATATCCCGGGGCCGTCGACCCGATGCCGACGTTGCCACTATCTTTAATAACCATCCTGGCATTTCCGGTCACGCCAAAGATATAATCTCCACCGTGAATTAAAGAGAATTCAAGGCTGCGGGCAGTTGAACTGGATGATTGAGTTTCTATAAAGTAATTATTCCCCGATCCTGGCAGCATACCGGTTCTTGAAAAATCAAACCATGTAAAAAGTCCGTCTCCCACATTTGAGTTTGTATGCCGAAAACTCCCACCACCATGAATATGCAGTTTCCCCCCAGGGCTCGTCGTCCCGATGCCTAAGCTAGTTGCAACATAGAGCTGGTTATAGCTTCCGTAAGGGGAGGGATAATAGGTGGTAATGGTGATGGATTCATCGGCAAAAATGGAATGGCTAAAGGCAAGAAGTAAAATTCCGAAAGAAAATAAAAGTTTTTTGGATTTAAGCATTACAGCCTCCTTAGCTTAATTCTTAAAATTATTCAAACCGGCGAATTGCTCCAGGGAAAGTTCCTCCGGCCGCGCGTTTTTATCAATGCCGTGCGCGTTAAAAAATTCTTCCAGCCTCTCCTGCGCTACAACCCCCTCCAGGCTGTTCCTTAAGGTCTTTCTCCTCTGATTAAAAGCCGAGCGGATCAGTTTAAAGAACATTGTCTCGTTTTTGACTGAAACCGGCGGTTCTTCCCTGACCTCCAGGGACAAAAAACAGGAATCCACTTTTGGCGCCGGGTAGAAAGAGTTCTTCTTGATTTCAAAAAGTATCTTTGGCTTCAAATAATATAGCACGAAACAGCTAAAAGAACCATAATCTTTTGAGCCGGGAGCAGCCACGACCCTGCGGCCGAACTCTTTTTGCACGGTTAAAAAGATCGCGCTGATCTTATCGCGGTAGCCGATAAGATGCTCGATGATCGGGCTGGATATATAATACGGTATGTTAGCGACGACCTTTATTTTCCGGTTTATCTTATTTTCCCGGATGAATTTATTTATATCAAATTTCAATATATCCGCTTCAATGGCCCGGCAATTAGCAAGATGGGCTACGTTCTTTTCCAATAAGGGAATGAGATGCCTGTCGATCTCCAGGGCATAAACATCCTTTGAAACTAAGGCAAGCTCCGCGGTCAAATCCCCGGTGCCGGCGCCGATCTCTAAAACAATATCTTCACCGCTGACTCCGCAGCCGCGGATTATCTTCCTCTGGATATTTTTATCTTTAAGAAAATTCTGGCCTAATCTTTTTTTTGGTTTGATGTGCATTTTACGGCAAGGTTTATGGCGGCGATAAGTGAATTCGGGTTAGCCAGCGCAGGCCTTTTGGCGATATCAAAGGCAGTGCCATGCAGGGGCGAGGTGCGCACAAAAGGCAAACCCAGGGTCAGATTAACCCCGCTGTCAAAATCAGTTAACTTTAAAGGTATGAGCGCCTGGTCATGGTATAAGGCGATCACGCAGTCAAAGTTCCCCCGCGCTGCCCGGGAGATCGCTACGTCAGCGGGAAGCGGACCTTCGATAACCGCGCCCCTGATTTCCTTTTTTAATTCCTGTATTACCGGAATGATCAGCCTCTTCTCTTCTGTCCCGATCAAACCGTTATCCGAAGCATGAGGATTAAGGCCGCAAACAACAATCCTGGGTTTTTCAATAAGAAATAAAGAGTTCAGGCCTTTGATCGCAGCCAGAATATTATTCCTTAAAACTCTCCCGGTAAGCCGGCCGCAGACATCCTTAAGCGGGATATGCCGCGTAACCAGGCTGAACTTCAGCTTTTTATTAACAAGCATCATCACCGGATCATTGCTGCCTGTGCGCTCTGCCAGATATTCGGTATGCCCGGAAAACCTGGCTCCTGCCAGATTGACCGCTTCCTTTGAAATCGGGCAGGTAACCAGGCAGTCGATTTGATTATTTTTGAGCAGGCCCAATGCCGTATCCAGATATTCAATGGAGGCCTTAGCGCATTCGGCGCTCATCCTGCCGGGGGCAAAAACGCCCGGCTTGATATTATCCAAGTCGAACAACTCCGCGGCCAAAGGCTTGATCTTGAGGAGGCGGGCTGTTTTAGCCAAAATAAAGCCGCTGCCGACCAAGGTAATGCGGATTTTACCTTTTAATTGTCTTAGCGCTTTTAAAGCTATGGCTGGCCCGATGCCGGCGGGATCGCCGATAGTAAGGCCGGCTCTAATTGCCGGTGATCTTGATATAGGATTGTTTTTTGATCTCATCTAACCACCTGTTTAAGGCCTCTTGCATTTTCCTCTCAAATAAATACGGCTGGATCTTATCCTGGGACTGAATGAGGCTTAGTTGATGGCTTCCGGTAATATTCTCCAACTTGAATACATAATACTGCTGGTCAACCTTTACCGCTTCGGAAACCTCCCCTAAATCCAGCTTGAACACCGCTTCCTCTATTTCTTTACGCAGCTCCTCACCCTTCCAGACGGATAATGTATTGATAGTAAAAGTATACCTTGTCGCCAGGTCTTCCAGCTTTTTCCCCAGGCGCAGATAGTAGCTTAACTCTT
>JAHFFQ010000123.1 GCA_023247875.1 Candidatus Omnitrophota bacterium
CTGGTAGCGGAGGGGAAAAGGTCCATTAAATTGCCTTCATGCCTTCTGGCGAGATAGGATTTGCAAATCAAAAGAATAGCATCAGTAGACATTACGCGGTCTACCAGCTTTATCCTGTCTATCCCGATATCTTCATAATGCCTTATGTCTTCGGGCCTTATCCAGGGAGAGCGGATCAACTCAAGCGGAGACATGAGCTTTCTATAGTTGCAAGCCAGGGTTGCATAATCTATGGAAAAGCCCTTTAAAAAATGCTGCGATTGCGTGCCGTGCGAACCGATAGCGCAATGGTAGGGCCGCAGAGGGCATTGGTACAAACAGCATTCGTTGGCGATCAGCCGTATTCTGCATTTTGTGGCTGCCTTTATCTTCTTAAGCAGGATGAAATTGCGGTTTACATCTATGCTGCTCAAAGTAATTTCATCTGCTCCGATAGACTCCCAATATTTCGCCTTTTCAACGGTATCTACCGCAGCGGCGGTTGAAACGGTCACTGCCAGTTCAGGATAGCTTCCCTTAATAATCTCCGCTAGATAAGGTATCGAGACCGTGACGGCATCAACCTCCATATCCGTAAGCCATCCCAGAAAATTCCTTATCTTCCGCTGGCCCGCTCTTGTCCATTCATAATTATTAAGGCAAATACTGTTTAATACGTAATTAAATCTGAATCCCTTTTTATGGATTTCCTGTATATAGAGGGCGGCTTCCCTCCTTGATATGTGGGGCAAGGAATAAGCATTCCTTAAGCCGCCGACCGGATCATCTTGAAGCTTGCCAAAAATTTCATCGATGGCGCCTGCCGGTAATGCCCGGATTAAATCCCACTGCCAGTTAGTCGGAACAGATAATTTTAGTCCCATTCTTCCTGTTTTTGCATTAAGTTTATATTAAAAAATATACGGCAGATAGCTTCCCAGTTCGCTCAAATTAATTTTCTCCCGGTACGGGCCACTGCAATTATCATCTTTTCCAAGAGCATCCTTATATTTATTGAACCGGAATGCCTTGCATCCTCCGCCGCATATATTGGCTAAAGAACACGCCCGGCATTCCCGGGGAATGGACAAAAAATCAAGTAACTGCTTATTCATTTTCGCCTTATGCATAATCATATAAAAATTTTCTTCTTTGATGTTGCCTAATTTTAGGTCCAGAAAGGGACAGGGGGTGACAGAGCCGTCGGAATTGATGTTTATTGTGCTGACGAAAGCCGAGCATGCCTTAGGCCGTCTTTGTAATATGGACGACAGCTTATCCCTGTACCGCGGGCTTTTGTTAAATGCCCAGTTTAGCGCTGCCTGGAAGTCCCTCCTGCCGCCTATCTTTATATCATCAATCTCTTGTTGCCGTATATAGGGGAAATACATGCTTTTGGCCCCGAGGGACTTTACGAAACCTTCTATTTTATCCAGATGCCCGCTATTAGCAGCCATTAATACCGTAAACGTATAGGTAGGCAAACCCGCCCCTACCAGGTTCTTTATTCCCTCAACCGTCATCCTCCATGAAGAAGCAGTCTGGGTAATCCCGTCATGCACATCCTGGTATGTGGAGTGCAGGGTAACGATAACCGCGCTTACTCCTGCGCGCTTTATTTCCGCCGCCTTATGCCCGGAAATCAGCGTAGCATTGGTAAAAAGTATGACCTCCTTGATTTTTTTCCTTGCCTGCGCGATTATATCAAAGAGATCCTCCCTTAATAAAGGTTCTCCTCCCAGTATATGCAGATTAAAATTGTTATTTACCGGCCTAAGCTGCCCGAAAAGACTGAGAATATCCTCCAGCGGGATAGAATGTTTTGAAGTAAGATCGCAGTAGCAATTCTTGCATCTCAGGTTGCAGGAGTTACTCAGGTGCAGCTTAATGGTCCTGTATTTAATATTGAACAGGTCAAAAGCCGCATTCCTCATGAATTGCCTGACAGGCCCTTGTGCATTGACGTGCTGATACAAGAAACGGTAACACCTGTTGCATATATAATCGACGGCTTCTTTCATCTTCTCTTAATACCCTTCTCAAAAATTACCGGTTGAGTATATTTAATGCGGACTTCGATAACCTATCTAAAGCCAATTTGCAGAAATTAAGAAGGTAAGCCAGGCCTGATACGTCATAAAAGCTTTTGGCATTCAGATAAGTATTATACTTGTTATTTGTCAGTATCTTTAATTTGTTAAATAAAACCCGCGGGTTGCCGCTGCGCAGAAAAGCCTCTTTCATCAGAAAGCGGATGTTAAAATAATGCCTTCTCATTGCCAATGCCCTCATTTCCTTAACCTCTGCCGGCACAAAATTATCTAAAATATCGTAGGCCTGCTTTTCCCCTCCTGTAAGGCGCTCCCAGATATCGGAGGGGATCTTTCCCTGCTGTATGGCCTCACGGGACAAAGCAGAGCCCGGCAAAAGCGTCACATAGCGGAATTCCACATAATCCGAGCCTATCTCCCTGGCAAATTGCAGGGTTTTATTGGCCTCTTCATACGATTCCCCCGGCATCCCCAAAAGGAAAAAACCGAGGCTGAGTATCCCCGCCTTTTTCGTCTCTCTTATAACCTGCTTTATCCGGCTATCTTCAATATTTTTCCCCATCAATATATTCCTCACTCTTTCTGAACCGGATTCTATGCCGTATTTGATCTGTGTGCAGTTAGCCCGCTTCATCAACCCTAACAGGGCTTTTTCCACGCAGTCAATCCTGCTCATACATTCCCATCTGATCTTAAGCCTGCGCCTGATAATCTCCTTGCATAGATCTTCCATCCTGGCCATATCCAGCGACATGTTATCATCAACAAAATCAACGTGGCGGAAGCCCTGCTCCTCCAGCAACTTCAATTCATCAATAATATTCTCAACGCTTCTTGCCCTGTATGTGCCCCTGTAGACTGAAGCGCAAAAAGAACAATTAAACCTGCATCCCCTGGAACTAAGCATGGTCGTTATTTTGCCCGATAAACGGGGAGAGAATATCTTATGCGGCCACAGCTCCCGCGCGGGGAAAGGTATAGAATCCAGGTCATTGATTACCTCAATGGGATTTATATGCACCCCGCTATTATCCGTTCGCACGACATTAGGAATCTCCCCAACGGGGCTTTTGTTAATCAATGCTTTGACCAATTCCGGAAACGCAAACTCTCCATCAGATACCATGCCAAAATCGGCATTGAGATATTTTATGCAGGTTGGTTCTGAATGAACATGCGGACCTCCTACCACTATCCTGGTTTGTGGAGATAAGGCCCTGATACCGGAGATTAGTTTTTTGGCCAGATAAAGACCGAAGGAGGAAACATATATTCCGGCCACTACCGGCCTGTCTTTCCCTATCGCATAAGCCGCCTCTTCAACACTGTCTTTCAGAAAAGAAATGTCTATCAAAGACACGTCAAAGTTCTCTTTTTTCAGAACTGAGGCCAAATACAGCAACCCGATGGGAGGATATAGGTTATCATCCCTGGGGAAGCGCGGTATATATGCACCGGTCCGCTTTAAATAATTGAGGGAGGCGCTGTTGAATATGCAATAAATAAGGCTGACTTTTCTGTTCATAAACTGGATTATTTTAACTTATAAATATCGACCCATACGCCATCATTATACCAACCCTGGATTTTTAAGCAATGTTCATCAAGCCAGGCCTTCACCTTGCGGGCATACGGTTCCAAATTACCCGCCCGCTTCCAGGACGCGGAAAAAAGCCATATCCTTTTACCGGCAATTCCGCCGAGGTCATCTCCCCCGAGATTTACGAATTTATACATTTTTTGCAGATTAAATGACCTCATTTTAATAATTGCATTCTCAAAATATTCATCCCCTGGCGGAATAGAGAAATAATAACCGGCCGGATTAGCAGGCTGATTTGATGCCCTTTGAAGATACTGGCGGAAGGTTAACGCAAAGCCGTAGTTGGAGAACCCGATGATATCATTATCTTGTCTATTCTGCAGAAAGAGGTTCACTACCGGCCTGACAGGTTTTTTTAAGAAAACCAGTTCATTTGAATAACGGGCTGGCAGCCTGTCATGATAATAGTTGAACAAAGAGCTGGTAATGCATAAGGTAAATATAAGCAGTCCCGTTAATTTTAGGGATCTGTATTTTAATGAAAAAATCCCGTTAGATAATATTATGTAGAGAAATGGGCTAAAAA
>JAHFFQ010000124.1 GCA_023247875.1 Candidatus Omnitrophota bacterium
CATTGTTCTTGAGCTGTGCCGTGGCCAGCTGATATTGCACATAATCGCTGTGGGATGAGTTGGGGTAATCTTTCAGGATATTCGCGTAAATTTCCGCTGCCTTGGCAAATTCTCCGCTACCCTGATAAGCGTCCCCGATCTGAGAAAAGGCCTCAACACTTACCTCCTGATCACCGCTAGTTCCGGCTGATCTCTCAATTTCCTCTCTTGCCGAATTTAATTCTCCCTGTTTAATATAAGCCAGGCCTAAGTTATAATGCAGCTTATTTTCCAGCTCCGGCAACACGCTATGCTTGTCTATTTTATCCAAGCCTTCTTTATACACTTTGGCTGCCGCGGCGTATTCCGCCAAATTATATAGCGCATCCCCCTTACCCAGATAAGCCTGGGCTGATATCAGGGGGTCGCTGCTTGCGTTAATAAGCTGATCATATATCTTCTTTGATTCATAAACCCTGTTTGTCTGGAACATTAAAAGTGCCTGGCCCAATAACATGATATCCATGCTCTTCTTATCTAAATCGGATTGCTTAATATCCGCAAAAGCCTCCTCGGCTTCCCCGTATCTCTTAAGCTTAAGATTAGACCAGGCCAAACCCAGATTTGCCAATGTTCCTACCTTATCATCATTGGCCGCCTTAGATGATTTAAGATAATTGACGCAGGCCTCTTCAAGGTTACCAAGGTAAAAATCAGATTCAGCCAGGTAAAAATACAGGTAAGAAAGGTGTTGCGCGTCGTTAGCATAAAGCTTAAAACACGGCCTGATCTTTTTCCTCAGTTCAGGATATTTCTTAAGGTTATACATACACTCGATCACCTTGAAAGCGGCGTCTTTGCTTTGAGGCTCATTGGGGAACTTTTCCTGCAGGGCTTCAAATGCCTGCATGGCCCGGCCGTATCTTCCCAGCAGAGAAAGTGACCAGCCCAACGAATAATACGCTGCCGGGGCGTAAAATGACCGCGGAAACTCCTTGATCACCGATTCATAAAAGGCTGCCGCCTTCTCGTAATTATTGCCTTTTAAATGCACCTCCCCGATCCAGAAATAAACAGCATCCCTGAAGCCCTTAGAGCCGGGCTCATCTAATAAACCCTCAAGAATATTTAATGCCTCGGTGTAGCGGCCCTGATAAAAATAACACTCGGCCGTCAAAAGCCCGGCTTCCATTGCCTTAGTCGAGGAGGGAAATTCTTTTTGAAAACGCTCCAGCATTCCCAGGCTGACTTCATAAAAACCATCCTCGTAGGCCTTTTTGGCCATAAAAAGGATCTCGGCTTCCTTAGCTTCTTCTGCGGCAGAGGCAGCCAGGGAGCTGGCCGCCAAAACTAAAATAACAATAATAGTAAAAGCCGTTTTTACGCTCTTCATTTGTTTGCTAAAAATTCTCTCAATGACCCGGCGGTATAGGAATTTTCCAGATTCAGCAGCTCCTCCGGAGAGCAGCCGGCCAGAAGTTGGCCACCCTTATCCCCGCCTTCAGGCCCCAGATCGATAATGAAATCCGCGCATTTAATAATCTCTAAATTATGCTCGATTACCACAGCAGTATTTCCCCGCTCGACCAATCTCTGCAACACATTTATCAACCTGGCCACATCCGCAAAATGCAAACCCGTAGTAGGCTCATCCAAAAGATAAAGCGTTTTTCCGGTAGAACGCTTGCATAATTCCGAAGAGAGCTTGATCCTTTGCGCTTCGCCTCCGGAAAGAGTAGTAGCGCTCTGGCCCAGCTGAATATAACCTAAGCCCACGTCAGAGAGATACCCTAAGGTATTCTTTATTTTAGGGATATTAGCGAACAACTCCAGGGCCTCTTCAACGGTCATCTCCAGAACTTCGGCGATCGACCTGCCCTTGTATTGGACCTCTAAAGTTGAGGCGTTAAACCTTTGTCCCTTGCACAGGTCGCATTTTACGTATACGTCAGGGAGGAAATGCATCTCGATCTTTTTTATCCCATCTCCGGAGCAGGATTCGCAACGGCCTCCCTTGACATTAAAAGAGAATCTTCCCGGCTTATACCCCCTGAGCCGCGACTGGGGAAGCTGAGAGAATATACCCCTTATATGGCTAAACACCCCGGTATAGGTTGCCGGGTTTGAGCGCGGTGTCCTTCCTATGGGAGACTGATCAACCACGATCACCTGATCAATATTCTCCGCACCCGCTATGCTCTTAAATGTTCCGGGCTTGACCTTGGACCTGTAGATCTTGTGTGCCAGTGCCGGATAAAGTATATCGCTGATCAGCGTGGATTTACCTGAACCGCTTACCCCGGTTACACAGATCAGCGTTCCTAGCGGAAAACGCACATCTATGTTCTTAAGGTTATGCTCGGCTGCCCCCTTTATTTCAAGGTATTCCTTTATCCTCCATGGCCTGCGCGCCGGCGGTAAATCTATCTTAAGCTCTCTCCGCAGGTATCTGGCGGTCAGGGAATCCTTATCCTTCAAAAGATCATCCCTGACTCCGGAGAAAATAACCTTTCCACCGTGCCTGCCCGCTCCCGGGCCAAGATCCACTATATAATCCGCGGCCAGAATAGTGGCTTCGTCATGCTCAACAACAACCAAGGTATTCCCCAGGTCGCGCAACGCCTTTAATGTTGCCAGCAGCTTCTTATTATCGCGCTGGTGTAAGCCGATACTCGGCTCATCCAGGACATACAAAACCCCGACCAATCCCGAACCCACCTGGGTAGCCAGACGGATCCTCTGCGCCTCACCCCCGGAAAGGCTGTAACTTTTCCTGTCCAGCGTCAGATAATCCAGGCCCACATCAACACAGAATTTTAATTTCCGGGTTATCTCTTTTAACCCCTGGTAGCTGACCGTCTTCTCCTTATCCGTTAATTTAAGCAAACTGAAAAAATTAAGCGCCTCTTTTATGGACATCCGGGTGACCTCCCAGATATTCTTCTGGCCTATTCTAACCGCCAGGCTTTCGGCTTTTAGCCTTGCTCCCTTGCAGGCCGGGCAGGAGAGACTGGACATGAACAGGCTTATCTCTCCTTTAAGGTAATCGCTGTCTGTCTGATGAAATAACCTCTCTAAATTCGGGATTACCCCTTCAAACGGCTTATTGCCTACTATTTCATCCGAGCCGTAAAGGATCGCCTTTTGCGCAAACCTGGGCAATTTCTTAAATGGGGTATCCAGGTCAAACTTCAGACGGTAACTTAACTGACGGATAAGCCAGCGGTAATAAAGTATATAACCTCTCCCTCCGCGCTTCCAAGGAGCAATAGCGCCGGCGTTAATGCTTTTCTCCTTATCCGGGATGATCATCTCCGGATCAAACTCAAGCTTAGTGCCCAGGCCATTACATTCAGGACAGGCACCATAGGGGGAATTAAAAGAAAAATCGCGCGGCTGCAACTCCGCATAGCTTATCCCGCATTTCACGCAGGCATATTGTTCGCTAAAGATCATATCCCTCGATCCATCCCTGCTTACAATAAGCATGCCCTTGCCTGTTTTAAGCGCGGTCTCGACAGAATCGGTAAGCCGTTTTTTAACAACCTGGCTGATATTCAAGCGGTCAACTACTACCTCAATATTATGGAGTTTATATTTTGCCAATTTTATTTTAGCGCCAAGCTCATAGAGCTTCCCGTCAACCCTTACTCGCACAAACCCTGATTTCTGGATCTGCAAAAAAATATCCCTATGTTCCCCCTTCTTGCCGCTGATCACGGGAGCCAGGATTTGCACCTCCCTATTTGCCGCGGAGTTCAGAATTATTTCAACTATCTCTTGAGCACTTTGCCTCTCTATTGGAGAGGCGCATTTATAACAATATACCCTTCCGGTCTTGGCAAATAATAACCTTAGGTAATCATAAATCTCGGTTTGAGTGGCAACCGTTGAGCGAGGGCTGCCTGTGACAGAGCGTTGTTCAATGGCAATCGCAGGAGATAATCCGGAGATAAATTCAACATCCGGTTTCTGCAGCTGTTCCAGAAACTGGCGGGCATAGCTGGAAAGGCTCTCTACAAACCTCCTCTGGCCTTCGGCATAGATCGTATCAAAAGCAAGGCTGGATTTTCCCGAGCCCGATAAGCCGGTGATAACGATCAGCTTATTGCGCGGCAGCTCCAGATTTATATTCTTTAAGTTATGCTCCTTTGCCCCGCGGATAATTATG
>JAHFFQ010000014.1 GCA_023247875.1 Candidatus Omnitrophota bacterium
GACTATTACGGCGATCATCACGAAATATTCCAACGTGCTTTGGGCTTTCTTTTCCATTTTACCCTCTTTATCTTCTTGAAGCATTCAAGTCAGATTGCACTTGTTTTAATCGCGCATGTATTGAGCGATAGGCATATTTACTCATTGCCATCAATGCCACTGAAATGACTAAAATAATCATTGCGTATTCCAGGAAATTCTGCGCTTTTTTATTATAAATAATCCTTAACATCCTATTCTCCCCTGCTCGGCTCGCTGATCTCTTCCTGGATCTGTTTTAGATGCGCGTTTAGCGATCGCTGCATATACTGGCGCATAGCTATTAATGCCGCGGTAACAATCAAAATCAGCATGGTGTATTCCAAAAAATTCTGCCCTCTCTTGCCAGAAAATATTTTTGCCATCCTTTACCTCATATTTCCTTTGGCGACGTCAAAATACGCCTGGAAACTATTTCTTATGCGGCCGATAAAGCCGGTGGACAAAATTACCGCAAGCACTATCACCATTAATATAAAGTATTCTATAGCGGTCTGCCCGTTTGTTTTCTTCATCTTTAGAACCCGAAATTGATCCCCCCGCGCGTAAACTGCAGGATTATCGGGCCTCCCACAATTATCATAACTACCGGCAGAATAAAGGCAAATAAGGGAAAAAGCAGCTTGATCGGTGCCTTCAATGCCATTGACTCGCCCATCTGGAATCTCCTGACTCTCATCTCCTCCGACTGTACATTCAATGCCTCCGACATTGGCGTGCCCATGCGGTCAGCCTGTATCAGTGTGCGCACGAAAGAATGCACCTCGGGCATATCCACGCGCCAGCCGAAATTTTTTAGCGCCTCGCGCCTGCTCTTGCCGACCTGCGTCTCGCGGTAAACCTCACCCAATTCCCGGGTCAGATCACAGGACTTTAAATCCTTGACCACACGGTTTACCGCCAGCATAAAGTCCATCCCTCCGCTTACGCAAAGGTTCAATAAGTCAATGATGTTGGGCAGGTCGCGCCGTATATTGTGCAGCCTTTTGCCTATCTTCTGGTTCAGCCACATTTCCGGTATAAAGAAACCCACAGCCAAAGAGACGGCTAAAACAATATTTTTGGGCAAATTATTGCTAAGAAATATTAAAGCCAGGGCAGGGACAAAGATAACCGCCAGCACCTTAAAAGCCAAGAACTCCAACACCCCCATCGGCAAGCCGGCCTTGATCAGCCTCCTTCTTATGCTTTCGGTGGAGAAGGGGATCCGCCTCTCAAAATCCTTAAACCTGGCGGTAAGAGGAAGCCAGGTATTATCCGGCTTGACTGTATATTTGTCCTGGGTCAATTCCAGCTCTACCTTTTTGCTGTCAAATACCTGCGACGGCAAGCGCATCTTCTCCAGGCCAAATATTCTAGAGCCGAACTGCAGGATCAAAAAGTAGATACAGGCAGCTAAAAGTAAGACCACTATAATTAATTCCATTCATATGCTCCTTTTATATATCAACCTTGCTCAATTTACGTATAAAAATAATACCGAGTATCTCTGAAATAACCGCGTAAACCATAAGGCCTCTCCCCAGATTATCCTTAAAGAAAACATCGAAGAAACCGGGATTCATCTTATATACGAATATCCCGAATAAAATGGGCAATATAGACATAATTATCCCCTGCATATTTGCCTGCACGCAAAGGGCCTGGACCCTGCCGATAAGCTTATTCCGCTCCTGGATAGTATAAATTACCCTGGAAAAAGTCTGGGTAAGGTCTCCGCCGGTCTCCCTGGCTACCAGCATCGCAGTTACTACCATATCCAGCTCATCCAGCCGCATGCGTACTTTAAGCTTGGTTATCGCCTCCTCCAGGGAAACGCCCATCTGCATCTGGCGTATGACAAGACCAAACTCCTGACTAATAGGGTTAGGCATCTCCTGAACCAATTCCTCAAATGACTGCAGGAGGCTTAACCCCGCCTTAAGAGAACTGGAGAGGATCATCAACCCGTCAACAAGCTGTGAGGCGAATTTTTGCCTGCGCATGGCCTCAAGCCGCTTGATGATCAAGACAGGAAGGGCCAGCCCCGCAACTGCCGCTGCCGTAGCAACCCAGACATTATGACTGACGAGAAAACCCAATAACCCGCTGGCCAGGGGCGAAAGCACGTCGATCAGCAGCAGTTTGTTTAACGGAATATCCAGAAACATGCTGTCAAGTTTCGGAGTTATTTTATCCATCCTCTTCCTTTGCCAGCGATCCATTAACGCCTCAAAAAAAGGATATGCCAGCCTGGCAAGATAAAAGACCCCGGCGAAAACCACTAAAAATAAGAGTATTTTTATCGGCATTTACAAAACCCCCCTATTATCCTCGAGTTCCTTACTTCCACCAGAACTCTTTATCAGCAGTAGCGACTGCTTCGCTTCCGGTTTTAGTGCTCTGTTGGTTTCCAATCGTAGAGGTAGTTACCTTATCCTTAAGCTCCTCGGTAGATGTGGAGGTATTGGTAATTGTATAATTGCTTGTGGTATAGCCCGGAGAAAACTGCTGGCCCATGCTATCAGCGCTCTCCTTCAATTTACCCTGATACCCTCTCTTCAAGTAAACCTGCATCGCGATAAGCCCGGCAACGATCACTCCTATCAGAATGGCGTACTCCAACGTTGTCTGCGCCTTATTCCGGTAAAGTTTATTAAACATCCAACTCACCTCCTCATCATTGTATTTTTATTCCGTCTTTGGCACTAATATTGTCTGAGCACCGCTCCTCTGGCTTGTCTCAGTAGAAGTCCTGGTTACTGCGCCTTGTTCTGCTAAATTCTCGGTATCTTCCGAACTGCGCTCGCTGGTAAAGCTGGATTCCAAATAATACGGTTCATATTGTTTGGTGGCAAAACTAACCGAGCTGCCATCGCCGTTATCCACATAATCTACAGCATCCTTGATCCTACCCTGGAAGCCCCTCTTAACATAGGTCTGCATAGCTATTACTGCCGCTACTATCAGGCCCAGCACGATCACATACTCTGCCGTGCTTTGTGCTTTTCTATGCCTTAACATTTTTATTCACCTCCTTTATAATTACCTTATTCGAAATTAACGTGTTTGACCGCAGTATCCGCTTGGTCAGCTACATGCTCAAGCATGCTGCTTACCTTTGGCTTAATAATCGTGTTGGCAGCCAAAAGTATCGCTCCCACTACGGCCGTGAAGATAATGATATATTCAAGTGTGCTCTGTGCTTTTCTATGCCTTAACATTTTTATTCACCTCCTTTTAGTTTAATAAATACTTTCTAAAACATTTTAACGGCCTAAAAAACAAAAAAACCGAAGTTTTAATGTCCATTATAAGACTCTTCGGCTTTAGCTAACCTGGATAATGTTCCCGCCTGACCCTGAGCGTGAAAATTCAAAAATGTAAATTGTGGCGAACATCGTCCCGTGGCTTTGCGCATCCGGCTACCTCCATAGCGGAATTGCTTTTCGCTGCCGCCTTTAAACGCACTTCAAATATAACACCTATTATTAAATATGTCAATAATACTTAAGCGCCTCCAGGAAAGCGTTTTCTAAGGAAGACACCAAAGACGGCTGTTGTCCTCAAGCAGGATATCCTGTTCGTTTATCCTATTGCAGGCATATTCCAGCTCCTTCTGGAACAGATACCCCTGGGAAGGGTTAAATTTCACTGTAGTGCGGCCATTCCCCCTCTTCACAACAGCATGAAGGCCGTAAAACTGCTCTTTTATCGTCTGGAAATCTTTTTCTTTAAAACCTTCAGGTAGGAAATGCCAGCGCACATAAAGGTCTAAAACCCTTAAGTAATCGCTAAATATTGCTTTGCTTCCGGGGGCGGTTTGCTCAGTTTTCAGGTTCTCCGTTGAGAAAAAACGCTGGGAGCTGCCCATATAAGTGAAGAGTTCGATCTTGCGGCTGTAATCCTGGAATGTTTCGCCTAAATTAGGCCAGCGGCTAAGATAAATATTTGCCAGGTTTTCAGGCTGGGCCTCCTCAATGCTAAGGTTGCTTAAGATAACCAGCCGCGTCTTCTCTGAAAGCATGGTTTTCAAAGCACAACCTTTTAATGTAAGTTGTTGTTTCGCATCAGGTTGCGATAACTCAATCTCTATTTCCGAAAGGTAAAGACTTAATTCCAGTGGCTCGAAATAGAATGGCTTGAATTCACCGATCTTTATGACTTTGCGATAATTTACAAACTGCCAAGGCCACATCGCGAAAATAAAAGAACGCTTTTTAGCTCCTTCAAAAGTGATTGAATCCAACTCCTCAAGTTTGTTCCCATAGATCTTCAAGCCGGTGATATTCTTGCTTTGCGATTCTAACCCTAAGATAAAGTTAAAGAACTCTCTTGTTGGCGCATTATAACCCGGAGCGGTAAATAAGATCAGAGGTGAGTTATTATTAAAATATCTATTTATGTAACTATTTGCATTACATATACTTGTAGAGAAATCATACGGGGTGTGGGGATTGGACCAGACGCTATACATTTGGCCGTCTATATATAAACTGTCTTTAGTTGAGAAATCAACTTTTATACACCGGGCCTCTTTAGATACATCCCCAATAACCCGGGAAATACCGCTTTCTAATGACGTAACTGATTGTAATGCATTGTTATAGGAGGTTATATCCTCAAAAGAAACACCCTTGCCTATTAACGCCTGTAGCTTGTTTACCCCTCCTTCTTCGATGTTTTTAAAGAGAGAAAGATAGATCAGGGCTTCGGTTTTAGCTAAAAGATCATCCCTGTCCACATTCAGGCTATTCTTGATTAATTCGGCAATCCGTCGGCTCCCTGCCAACAGATTGTCGGCAGCTTTCAGTAAGATTGCCCCTGTACAGGGCATTTCCGACGGGAGTTGGACCTCGGGCTGGAGTTCTCGTTGGGGTACTGGCTGGGGCTCTGGCTGGACATTTGGCAATTCCACTGGCGGTTTTTCAGGCACCTTCTCCGGCAGCAAGGGCTCTGGCGGTTTGACTGCTTCCAGTACGGGGATTTCCAGCTTAGCTGGCTCTACAACCTCTTGCTTTGAGGCCCTAGTTGCGGGCATGCTCAAACCGGCCTCCTTGAACACTGAATTAATGCTTGACTTGGATACTTCTATATTAAATCTTTGGAGGATCAGATAGCTCAAGCTTCTACAACTAATCGCTGGATTTGCTTTTTTTTCATCTATAATGGATTGTTTAATTTCAGGTCTTAACTTATGTATTACACCCATGCTTCCCCCAGATTGGACATACTCAAGCCATTTAAAGTATACTACAAGATTAACATGATGTCAATATGAATTCAGTTTGGACACTATTAGGGACGTTTCTGAATCCAAAGCAGGGACGTTTCTGAATCCAATCGGAGAAGTGTCCCCTTAACGTCTTATTGGTATTTACTTTATCGTTTCATTAAATAATCTTTGTTTAATGTCCAATCTGAACTAAATAAGCGGTTTTATCTAAAATAAGTGTGTTTATGACCTGCTAAGGATACACCTCCTGGATGGGTCTTGTTAGATTTAAACTCCTCTTGCGTCTATTGCTCTGGGATTGGAGGTGATAAAATATGCCAAGAACAGCAAGGCTAACTTTAGAAAACGCATGCTACCATATAATGGCACGGGGGAACCAAAAACAAAACACATTTATTGAAAAGGAGGATTTTATTAAGTATCTTGAACTATGGAAGCATTATAAGAGAAAATATGGCTTTAAGCTTTATGGTTACTGTCTAATGCCCCACCATATCCATTTAATAGTAACACCTGGAAAATCAGCTATATTGGGGAAAATTATGCAGGGCTTAAATCTGGCTTACACGATCTGGTTCAACAAGAAATACAACAAGATCGGCCATCTTTGGCAAGGACGATATAAGAGTATGCTAATACAGAAGAATAAATACCTGCTGGATTGCATAGAATATGTGGAATTGAATCCAATGAGAGCAAATATGAATAAGTCCCCTTTTGATTATCCATGGAATAGCTGGAGAGAAAGAAGGGGTTATGTTAAAAGCAGTTTATTAGATAACCTTGATTTAAGCTAAGGGGGGGACACTTCTCCGATTGGATTCAGAAACGTCCCTGCTATATCGCCAGCTTGGGTGGAGGTTTTTTCCAGGGTTCCTGCGGGTAGTTCGATGACAAACAGCGCATTTAGATAAATACCGCTTATCCTAAATGGCCGCATACTGCGGATTGTTTTTGTGATCCGGTTATTGGCATCAACAAAGACCACATCTATAGGGAACCGCATGAAAAAGGTGTGGATTGAATTGCAGGGCTTGATTATCAATGCCTCGCCCGGTTCAAGACCCTTGCGGTTTAACAGCCCAATCATCCTTTTTAAAGGAGTCTTGGCAATAACAGCATTTTCAGCGAGGGTTGTCTGGCGGGTTTTGTTGATTACCTTCATAAAGCGGGATTAAAGATATCGTTGGAGATCATAATGCCCTGAACCTTGAGTATCTCCATAAAAGAGGGAATATAACCGGTAGGTTTAAATTCACCGAGGACCTTACCATCCTTGTCAATGCCGCTCTGCTTGAACATAAAAATATCCTTTAGCCCGATATGCTCCTCATCAAGCATGCCGATCATCTCCGAAATCTGCGTTACCTTTCTTGAGCCATCGGATAACCTGGCGGTATGTATAATGATATTGATTGCCGAGGCAATCATTTCCCTGATCGCGCGCACAGGCAGCTCCGCCCCCGACATAAGGATCATTGAGTCCATCCTGGAAATGACATCACGGGTGGAATTCGCGTGTATCGTGGTCATTGAGCCGTCATGGCCGGTGTTCATTGCCTGAAGCATATCTAGGCTTTCAGCCCCACGGCACTCTCCGATTATGATCCTGTCCGGCCGCATCCTCAGTGAATTGCGGAAGAGGTCCCTTGCGGTGATCGCGCCTTTCCCTTCAACGTTGGGAGGCCGCGACTCAAGACGAACCCAATGTTCCTGCTTTAATTTTATTTCCGCGGCGTCTTCGATAGTAACAATGCGCTCAGAAGCTGGAATGAATATGGAGAGTACATTCAATACGGTTGTTTTGCCTGAACCGGTACCTCCGGAAACAATAATATTCTTCCTGGATAGTATGCAGGCCTGCATAAAATCAGCCATGTGCTTGGTTAAGGTGTTTAAGCGCAAGAGGTCCTCCATCACCAGCCGCTCGCGCCCGAATTTTCTTATGGTCAGTGTAGGCCCGGTCAAAGAAAGCGGGGGAATGATGGCGTTGACGCGGGAGCCGTCGGAAAGCCGCGCATCCACCATAGGCGCGCTTTCATCAATGCGCCTTCCCAAGGGCGCGATTATGCGCTCGATAACCTGGCGCACCTGGTCGTTAGAAAGGAACCTCTTGGGGGAGAGCTCTATTTTACCGTGGCGCTCGATATATATCTGGTTCTTGTTATTAACCATGATATCGGAGATATCCGGATCATTGACCAAATCCTCCAGCGGCCCGAGCCCCAATGCCTCATCGGTTATCTCCTTGACCAGCCTTTTTCTTACGTCAGGGGATGAAAGAAATACCCCTGTTTCTTCGGCCAGGGCATTGGTAATGACCTTCTCGGTCTTCTCCCTTATGGACTGGGCCTTGGCCGGATCATTCATATCTATCTCTAAATGCTTAAGGTCTAATTTTTCGATCAGCCTTTGATGTATGCGTTTCTTGAGCTCAATTATCTCATCCGGCTCCTTATCCTCCCCCTCCGGGGTGAAGGCATCGCGGCCTAATTTAAATTTCTTCCAGAAATCCCCTTCCTTCGCAAAAAAACCTTCTCCGGCCGCGGTAGGCAAGGCAATTTCATGATGCTTAAGAAAAATACTTTCATCTTCGGTAAGGTCCGTGGCAAGCTTCCTGATTGTTTGGCTGACCTTACAATTAAGATTGTCTATGACAAGCGGGACCCTCCGGTTCAGTGCTAATCCGGCGGCCTTGCCCTCAGAAGGTATGCGGCTTATTATATCGCAGGGTATGGCTGCGCGCACCTCCTGCCAGCTTACCCCCCCTAAACTCTGGGCGCGGTTTAGGACTAGCTTGATCATCCCTAAAGGAATATATAATGACTGCAGAATATCCAAAGACCACTTTGTCTGGTAAACAGATAATATATCGGGGGTTACCACAAGAAGTATCAGGTTAGCGTGGTTAAACACAGAAAAAAGGCTTTCAGTAAAAGCCCGGCCAGCATCTATAATTATATAATCGTATTCCTTTTCCAAGGCGTCCAGAAAGAGCTTTATCTTTTCACTGTCTACGCGGAATATCTGGTTAGGTTTTAAGACCGCAGGAAGGAAATCAATACCATATTGCTCGAGGTGCAGCAGATCTTCTGCTATGGAGGACTTTGCCGGATTCTTTTTCAGGGCCTCCGTCACGTCAAGCATGGACTTAGCCGCCGCGATATCAAGCCAACGGGGCATATCCCCGGCACCCTGTAGATCCAGGTCAATAAGCGCTACTTTCTTACGCAGGTAATAACCCAGGCTAACGGCAAGATTCGTCGCCACCAAGGTCTTGCCTACCCCGCCCTTTGTGCTGAATATGACTATTGTTTTCGACATGAGAGACGGTTAATTTCTTTTAAAAGATATCGGGACGTCAACCCAAAGCTCCTGGGAATCTATCTGGGGAGGAAAAGGAGGATAGGGCGCTTGTTTTTCGGCTATGCCATAAGCTGCGTCATCCAAAACCTTATAGCCCGAAGATTGCACTAATTTTATGCCTTTTAAGCCTCCGTTTGCGGTAATATTAAGGTTAATCCTTACATTGCCTTCCCAGCCAGCGTTCCTGGCTTGCTGGGGATAATAAGCCGCCTTAAGTATCTTTGCTTGGACCAACTGGATATAATTTTCCAGACCCTCCGGTAACTCAGGTTTAATAAGAGATCCCTGTTCTTTTACAGAAACTGTAGCATTAGAAACTTTCCTTAGTTTAGGAGTTTCCCGGGCGACTATAGTTGGGGCAAGGGTAATAAATAATTCCGTGTCATCCTTTGATCCGGTGCCCTTGCCTTCTTTGATGATTTTTTGCCGGAAAAATAATCCTAAAACCGGCACATCAGCAAGCCAGGGGAATTTACGCAGATCCTCTTCTGTCTTTTGCTTGATCAATCCGCCTATTGCCATGATCTGGCCGTTATTCAAGTAAAGCTCGCTGGAAACAGAGCGCTTGCTTAAGGGATATGCCAAGGCAGTGGGTGCGGTTGCCGGGCCAAGAACAACAGATTCACCTACATCACTGACCTCCACATACAAATTTAACTTTATGCGGTCATCTTCGGTTACAGTAGGTTTTATCTTTAACTTAATCCCGAATTCTTTATACTCCACATTTGTAGAAGAGGCTCCCCCTGTTGACACGGATGTGGTAAAGACCGGCTTTTCCCCTCCCACAAGCAACTGCGCTTCTTTATTGCTTTGGCAGGAGAGCCGCGGCCGGGAGAGGACGCGCGCCTTGCCTTCCTGTATTAAAGCATCCAGTTTTAAAGTAAAGGCTGCGCGGGTTATATTAGCGACATTGAATAATTTCCCCCAGGTTGTCCCCTGAATACCGGCAGAGCCAACTTCGGTCAAGGTCATCGACCCCGGCCAGCTAAAACCTAGGGTCGTGGTGCCGTCTTTATTAAGCTCCAGTATCTGCACATCGATCTCTATTATCGTTTCATCTTCTTTGACCTCTACAAGGTCAGATATTTTATCCTTGAAATCACTCAAGGTCAGGGCAATCCTTTCTTTATCTCTGGCGTTTTTCACCCTGCCTAAAAGAACAACCTTGCCCTCATCCTCTTCTGCCTTGGTATAAACCTCCCCCAGCTCCAGTTGGCCCAATAAGTTATCCACCCGGAGTTTGAGCTGGCTTATGTCCTCCTTTATTACCTTTATGTTTTCGGACTGCTCCCCGAGGTCATCCCAATATACCAGCGAAGTCTGACCCGATGATTTCGCAGAAAGCGCGATCTCCGACTCAGTGACATTGGCAATATCAGCTACCTGGGGATTGCCGATAATTACACGCGTCGGGTTTTGCACAGGGATTATCTTTGTTTCGCCGACAATTAATTTTATTGTTTCCTGTCCGGCATCCTGCGCTAAAGCGGGATTGACCACTGCCAATGCCGCGATTAAAAACAAGCCCGTCCCGATCAAAACCTTTATTTTCTTACGCATAATTATCCTTAAATTTATTCAAGGGTTTTTACTTCCTTATTCAATCCGCGGTAAATCTCAACGGTTTTCTTGGGTTTAACTGGAGCTCCCGCCGTCTTTTCCTGCTGCTGGAAAGCCTGAGGCATCACGGTCCTAAACAATGTATCCCAGCTTGCCGGAGCCACCTGTTGCAACTGAGTATCCCCGGGAGAACGCAATACCAGGCGGATCTTGCCCTGCTCCTGTACAAAAACGATCAGGTTGGCCTCCTGGGGGGACAATGCAAAGGTTATAAGCGGGGATGCCGCTGTGGATTTTTCATCTTTCTTCACGCTTGAAACATTCATAAATTCCTGGCCGACTGCCAGAACCAGGACATCCTGGAATAAAGGCATGGTAGCCAGCTGATTTACCTGCTTGCCCTCGGCATTCGTTACCGGGATCGGCACCATTCCTACGACATCAACGTGGTCCCCCGGCCGGAGCATCCCCCCGACCGAAGAGATATTATCCACGGAAACTGTTACAGCCCTTTTCCCGGAAGGCACCTTCATGGCTAAAGAGCCTGACTCTTCGGAAACGGTAACCTTGTTTAAAAGCACCTGCTCCCCCTTGGCTATCGGGGCAATGGAAATCTTACCAACCACCCTGTCTATGGATATCGCTGCGCGGGGCTGCATCATATTTTTGTTAAGGGTCGCTTCCCCAACCATGGATTCTTTGATGGTGGCACCGGCGGGAATATCCTGTTTAGCCACCACTACGGTAGTTAGATTTTTCTGGCTCTGCGCCACTATCTTTTTTGCTTCTTCGGTCTGCTGCTTGATATAATTATTAATCAAGACAACCGCGATCAGTCCACAGATCCCGCCGATAATCAGCGGCAGGTATTTCTTGGCACCCTGTATTTGCATATTCTATTGCACCTTTTCTTCGTAAATCGCTATCTTTGTCTCCCCTGACAATTTATTGGCAAGCTCAACAATGGCCTTTTGCTGCTTTTCGAATAACAGCCAGGATTTTATATTATCCCGCAGATCAGTGAGTGATTTAGGCTCGGATTTCTTTATGCTGTCGACTTTTATGATATAAAATCCGTCCGGCGCCTTAAATATACTGCTCGTGCCGCCTGCCTCCAGCGAGGGGGAAAAAGCCACTTCGTAGAATTTTTCGGGTCTGATCCGATTTGCGGGGTTTATCTCATAAGCCATAAGCCCTACCTCTCCTCCGGTTGACGCGGTCTTGGCCCTTGAATACTGCCTGGCTAAAGAGGCAAAATCCGCTCCCCTGAGCAGCTCTATATAAACCTGCTTGGCTTCATCCTCGGTAGAAGTCATAATTTCCAATATCTTCCTCTGCTCCGGCTCCCTGAGCAGCTCTTTATTCTGATTATAAAAGTCCTCTATCTCTTTGCTGCCTACATCGATCTTCTCGATTTCTTTGCGCAATAATTCCGCGATCAGCAGATTCATCTTGACGGCTTCAAGTTCTTTCGCGATTTCAGGCTTCTTATCCAACCCCCTATCCAAGGCCTCCTGATAGAGAATATATTTACGCACAAGCTCATCCCTTAGATACTTGACCTTTTTATCCCTGGTATCAATCTTATTTTTATCCAGCTTTTGCGCCGTGGCCAGGGAATTGAAATTGTCTACTTCCTTATCCAGATCCGAAGCCGTGATATAAAAGTTCCCCACCATCGCAACAACCGTTTCCCCCGCGGGAGGCTTTTGCCCTGCCTGCTTGACAGGAGTTGCCTGGCCTATAAAGGGCAATTTGTCGCAACCAGAAAATAAAGATACGGCAAATAGAATTACCAAGAAATTTTTTAATTTGTACATTTATCCTCCCTTTCCATCCTTATTTTTTATTTCATGAACCTCATTGATTATTCTGGTCAACAGGTCGGCGATCTTGGCAATAAGATATAGGAAGAAAAAAAGGAACGCGTATATCGCCAAAACTACTAACCCCATCCAGCGCGGGTTACCCGGAACCAAACCCAGCAATAAAGAAGCCCCTCCGGTAATGCCTAAACATAAAAAAATCCAGGCAGCAACTTTTACCGCTGTGCTGGATGTCCGCAAAAAACCTAAATGTTCTCGCATCAACCCTCCTTATTGTTTTATTTTTATCATAAAGCAATTAAAAAAGCAAGAGAAATATTTTTTAATAGCCCCAACCGGCCCCGCAGTTGCGCTGCAGGACTCGGTTGAAGATTTTAATAGCCCTTGGCCGTATCGCTACGGCAAGGTATCTCTATTTATAGAAATGTATTATAGCCGTAATACCTTACTATATCAAGAAAATTTCTGGATCAGAGATAAAATCCCTCGGTGATTTTCGGACTGGTAAGCAATCGTTATTGAGCAATAAGCGGACAAAAATGGCTCAAATTATGTCCGTTTTGTCCGGTCATTTTTGGCCTGAATTTCTCTAACCTATTGACGAATTAAGGGATAGGAATGTCCGCCTCTTTAGACCCGGACATCGGCGATAAATCGCCTTTTGGGGCAGCTTTTTGTTGCTCTTCTTTATAAGTCTTGAACGCTGCTTCAGCGAGTATCTCAGTGACCTTATCCATCCTTACAGCCATGTCATCAAAGACTAACTGAATATAATGCCTAGGCGCTCTGAAAGTGCAGTTATACTGAATACTATCATCCTTTTTTGGCTTTTCTGTCTTAGGCGGATCTTGTTTTTTCTTACGACCCTTGGGAAGAGAATCTAGTTTACAAGTTATGGAGTGAAGAAGCGTAATTTCAAAATCTTCACCCGTTAAGCTTCCTAAGTGGTTCTGAAACTCCTGACGTCTGTACTTTGAGCAATGAAACTTCTTCCCTGAAACCGCCAGTTCCCCTATAAAGAGTTTATCTTTCTTATCTTGCGCAACCCAGAGAAAACCTTTAAGACCATTATCTAATGTTACTTCTTGCTTCTGCCCGGGCTTAGGTTTAGGTGTGAATCTTGAAGCTACTTCTTTATCTTTAGTAATGCAGGCTGAGCATTTGGCTTTAATCTCAGCAAGATTATCAAACGGTTCTTGCTCTCCCAGGAATGTCTTACAGCGGACACAGATGATTTTCATAGCGCTTTTTGAGTTTCTGAAATACTAACAAATAAATCTTCTATGCTGGAAATTTTATAGAATTCTTCTGTGCCCTTTATATACATGAAAACATTATTAGATATTTTTGCAAAACCGTTATTTATAAGATTTTTATTCGATTGATCCCAGTGGTGCGACAAATCAAAATCCGCTGAATTAAGAGGTATCTTTAGCACATCTCCGGATTTATGCCACGCCTTGATAAATTTATCTATAAATGGCTGATTAAAAAGATCTTTATCTTTTTCTGCTACTTCTTTTGTAACAAAAAGGATTTTCTTTTTTGAATATGTTAGCGTATTTAACAAAAAGAGGATTAAGTGATCATCGTCTAGGCTACAGCCTATTACAACAATATAATCGCTTTCAAGAATATCTTTACTAAATCTATGCATATAACAAGCAAAAGGATTAGAGTAAAAGGCATCGATTTTCTTCAACCCAGATATAAAATAAGTATTATAATGTTTACCAGCTGAACTGATGTCAAAATATTTTGTATCATAGGTATCGTTTCTAAATATGTTTTTCAACCTTTGAACTTGAGCATCTCTATAGTTAGTTTCAAAATACATTCGATTGCCAAGTGGGAGAAATCCTACATGCCCATGCAAGAATGCAATGATTTTCTCAGCTTTCATAAAATCCTCATTCTTAAAACCAATATTAATGCCACTAAATGTGTTCTTTATATCTGCGATATCTTTAATAGACTCACATAATAAAGGATCATAATTTAAAGAATATAGGTTTAAGAATCTAAATTGTGTATTTATTTTTTTATAAAATAGGTTATTAGCGGCTATTGATTTTTTAACCAATGCGTCTTCATCACCCCAAATATCTAAGATTGCTTTAATTAAAACCTCCCTCGCTAGGAAGGGGACATATCGCCAACCTTGGCCATCGGATTTACTAAATGCTTGTTTCTTAACATCAGGATACTTATCACACCAGAAATCCGGTAAGATCCCTTCGATCCAATCATACTTGCATTGTAAATTTAGCACTACTATATCTAAAAGATATAAAAGGTTTTCAAAATTCGGCTTGTTCTTAGTAGATATGGAATCCTTTATCCTTTTCAAAACAAATAAGACGTCTTCTTTATCAATATTCCACACATAACTATTTTTAGATTCAATAAAATACTTTTTGAAATCAAGCAAAATACTATCCCATAAGTCTGGATTCATTAAACTATTAGTTAAATAATCTGTAGTGAGGGCTACGCCATCTTTACTAATAAAAGCCGCGGATGCTCCTGCGCCAAGTAAAAATGTTATTTTTTTGTCCTTTTTTGGCTTTATTCTAGATTTCAAAATTTTGTAAATCAATATTACACAAAATACTAAAATTGACACTATTATCGGATATAACGTTTTTATCTGTGCCATAACTTTACTCCTTTTTAGTACCCATTGTTAACGGATCTAAAGTCCCGACTTTCTGACTTGCCCATATTTTCCATTTATCGAATTCGCTTCCAGGCTCAATCTTACCATTTCTTTGGATATACGCATCAGTAGCGGCTTCAATATAAGATCGAATTATTTTGCTTTTATGCCAACCCATAGCTTCTTTTTCTAGCATATCAATAAGCGCCTGCTCTTGTTGCCTTACTTTTTGTTCTTCCTCTGCCTTACGTTCCTTTTCTTCCCACTCGCGATGTTCTTGTTCTCTTTTAAGCCTATTAGTTTTTTGCTGTTCTGCTGCTAGGAATAACCCACTAATGAAATTATCTATACACGCCTCTAGTTTTTTCCTTTGGCCATCCTTCCATTCACTGCGAGCGCCATAAGGCGCATCCTTGATTCGTAAGACAAGATCCCCATTAGGAATATAGTCATACCGATTAAAACCGTGCTGATCCTGGCCTTTCTTAACAATATTAATCTTCTCATACATATCGATAGCAAGTGTCATCCCAAAAATATTAACACAAGTGGCATTTTTATAGTCTTCTTTGATTATAGAAACTTGCGCTCCTTTGGCCTCTAATGACTTGATCAAGGTATCCATAATCATTAATGCTCTATCCAGGCTGTTGGGGCTAACGCGAACATCCAGACCGGTGCGTCTACCGATAATACAACCTCTGTCTAGGTAAGATTGATCAACATCCTTCTTTGTTTTTGCTACTAACGAATGCATGGTCAAATCTTAACTTTGTTTATCATACCAATCCTTAATTTTTCTCTTTATATCTTCAGAAACATGGAAACGCTCCTGAAGCAATTCAATTGCTCTTGCGCTTCGCTTTGGAGAGTTCATCGACATCTCGCTTAATTCTTTATAGTCTCTGGAACTAAAAATACCATAAAAAATGTCGACTTCTCCCTCTCTAGACTTTTCTTTGTTAGAAAGAGCTGAGTCTAAAAAATGATTCAATTGCATTGTTAAAAGCTCTTCTTCTTTTTTTCTCAGCAAATCAAACTCCGTTTTATGAATTTCTTTTTGTCTAGAGTTAAACCAAACATGAAAACCCAGAACCTTTTTCCTGTATGTCCCTACCAACTCATCTACATCTACTCGTTTTTCAATCAAATTTAAATATTTGCTTGCATTAGCATTCCACGAACTAAATACCTTTAAGTCATCTTTCAATAAATCTATCGTCTTCTTAGACCTTCCATCGTTTTTATTCCAAGAAGTTTGTATTGAAATATCTGGCGCCCTATAGTGCTGGCAATATTGACGAAGACAGTGAACAAACTGAACTAACGGGTCATTTACAAATTCTTTATTAATCCGATCTTGATAGTCAGGAAACTTTCCTGTTCCATTGTACAATTTATCGTATATATTTCTTGTATGGTCAACCAATGACATTGCTGCGGCTACAAAATTATGAAGCAACCGGATCACCTCGCTAAGCGACTTTTCCAATAGATCGCGGTTTCGTACATCCATAAGGTATCCAGACTCTGGATTATTAACCAAAAATTCAATTTGACGCTTAAGCTGGATATAATTGTTATCGAATATATAAATGGAGATGCTAAAACCTGTTAATGATCGATAGAGAGCATACTCGGGCAGTTCGTGAAATTCATTAATCAGAGTTACAATTTTCTTGCCATTAGATGTCATCTAATACTCCTCCCCATCTAAGCAATTTCTATCTATACTATATTGCATATAGCAAACAGGGATTTTAAATTGTTTCCTAACCTTGTTTAAATAATCCTTAGCTTGTTTTGTTATTGGATTTTGCGATACAATAATCAGTTTTTTTGCTCGCTCCTTATCCGGATAATATGAATATTCAAGAAGCTGCGACAAAGCTTCTCTTATGCATGATTTTATAGAATTACTTGTTTTAAACTCGTAGAAGGTTTCGCCGCCTCCTTCTTTAACTGCAATATCAACAGCTGCTCCAATACCTATTTGGCGCTCAGTACAAACATTATCATAT
>JAHFFQ010000125.1 GCA_023247875.1 Candidatus Omnitrophota bacterium
TTTCGGCGTTTCATTAGGATATATCTATATTGTCCTGATCTCATTAGCCGGGTTCTGGTTCGGCCTTAAAGGAGGGATAATAACAGCGGTATTCGCCTGCGTTATATTCCTTATCGAAGTAAAGATCCATGCCTCTTGGCCTGCCAGGGACCTGGTTTTAAGGGGGGCCGCCTTTAGGTTGATAGTTTATCTGTCAAGCGGCGCCATTTTAGGCTATGTTTCCGAATTGCAGAAGAAACTCAGCAGGGAGATAGAATACTCGGCTTACCATGATAAGCTCACCGGCTGCGTAAATTACACATGGATAGTTGAGTTCCTGGAGAAAGAAATCGCCCGCAGCCGGCGCTTTATCAAGGAATTCTCCATAATCCTTATCGACTTAGACCATTTTAAGTCCATAAATGACACCTACGGCCACTTGGTGGGGAATGACGCCCTGGCTGTCTTTGCTAATCTTGTAAAGGATAATTTAAGGAGTATGGATATTGTAGGCAGGTATGGAGGGGAGGAATTTTTAATTATTCTCCCTGAGCTTGGTTCCGGCGGCGCCCTGGTGGTCCTGGAGAGGATCAAGAGGAAGCTTTCTGAGGCCAAGATAACCTCCCGCCACCTAAAGGAAGGTATAACTATTTCTATGCAATTCAGTGCCGGCATAGCCTCTTTTCCCTATAACGCCAATAATGCAAGGGATCTGATCAAGTTGGCCGACGATGTCCTTTATCAGGCCAAGCAAAAAGGAAGGGACAGGATACTCGTAGAGAGAAGGAGGTGTATCAGGCTAAAACCAGTTAAGGGATTAAGAGTGGAGATGTCCAGGTTATCCGATAGGGAGAAATTGAAAATCAAAGATATAGAGAATATATCCGAACGGGGGATACTACTTCTTTTCCCCCAGGATATTCCAGACAAGGAATTTTTGTGCCGCATCTCTTTACCGGGCCGGGATTTCACCCCGGAGTTTACCTGTAAGGTCGCTCATAAGAGCAAGACGGAAGACGGGGTATACCGCATCGGTGTTTATTTCGTGGATATCCCTACCTATACCCGGGGTACATTGTTCCATTTTGTCCGAGAGGAAGAAAGCTAGGATAAGGAAAGAATTGCGAAAATAATCGGGCCGGATCTGATCAGATCCGGCCCTCTCTTTAAGCGTAAGAAAGCTTATATTTTCTTTACGTTAGTTGCCTGGTCGCCTTTCGGCCCCTGGGTAACCTCGAATTCGACTTCATCGCCTTCTGCTAAAGATTTATACCCCTCTCCAGTGATGGCGCTGAAATGCACGAAAACATCCTTGCCATCTTCAGAAGTAACAAAACCGTAACCCTTTTGATTACTGAACCACTTTACTTTTCCTTTTGCCATTTTCTACCTCTCACCTCCTCCATAAAAAAAGCCGCAAAGCGTAATTATAGGTTGCTGCTGCTTTGCGGTTTATACATGAAACTAATCAATTTCTTTGTTTCTCCTCTGATCTAACTTCTATATTGTTATATATACCACGAATTTGCGTTTTGTCAACTCTTTTTCGCTGAACTTTGGTAATCTATCTTCCCGGTCTAAAATGTAATCTATGTCTAGTCTTGATAAAAATCAATTGACAAAATCTGGGGGGCCTATAAACTATCCACATGGAGAATACTGTTTTACTCACCCCGCCAAAATCTTGGTCAAGATCGTTCACGTTAATTGAGCTTATTGTCGTCATAATCATCGTCGGGATACTTGCGGCAGTAGGTATTAGCCAATACTCCCTTACAGTCGAGAAATCCCGCCTTGCGGAAGCTAAAGTACGCATAGGCGCTATGCGCCAGCTTGTTTATGAATATTATTTGAATAATGGCACCAAAGCTAATATAACTGATAGTGACGTAGGGGTAAATAATATCTGTTCATCATCTGATTTCTATCGGTATACAACTACGTATGGCGGAGGGGCATTGTATCTAAATTTATCTGCTTATAGATGCACTATTAATGGCAAGACTCCAGACGCCTCTAGGGAGTATTTGTACTTTCTCCGGTTTTATCCGGCAACCGGCGGAACGAGTTGGTATTGCCATTATACTGACGACAGTTCACCGTGTTTCGGCCTGCCGGCTCTGTAAAAAACTGGAGAAAATTTTTTTGGTTAGCTTGTATTTCTTTGCGTCAAATTCCCTCTTCATATCTTTATTTATTAAAAGTAGAAAGAGGGATTTTTTGTGTCTGACAGCGGGTGACGAGCCTTGATTCGAACAGCATCTTAAAATTCGAGCGGGCAGGGATGCCCCGCTATGCCGAAGAAGGCAGAGCGAGAATTTTACCGAAGCGCGGCTCGCCACGCCGGGGCGAGCAAGCGGTGCTGTGAGAACAAGGCTAGGCAGGCCCCGCTGAATGCAGCAATTGACTATTGTCCAGGAATTGGTATAATATCTGGCAAATTGCCGATGTAGCTCAGTTGGTAGAGCAGGACTTTCGTAAAGTCAAGGTCGGTGGTTCGATTCCACTCATCGGCTTTATCCCCCTACGCTTCGCTTCGGGGGATTTCGCCGTACGTTTTTTATAATCGGTGCTCAATTTCTATGACCAAGATCCGCGAAGTCCTGAAAAACCGCAACTTTTTTCTCTTGTGGCTGGGCCAGATCATCTCGCAGTTAGGGGATAGGTTGGATCAGATGGCCCTGATCGCCTTTGTCTACCTGCGCGCCCCCGGCTCACCCTTAGAGATCGCCAAGATACTTTCCTTTACCATCATCCCGGTATTCCTTATCGGCCCCCTGGCCGGAGTTTATGTGGACCGCTGGGACAGGAGGCGCACGATGTATATCTGCGATCTACTGCGCAGCCTGCTGGTATTGACCATCCCGCTGTTCTTGTTCTACACGAAGAACTTGGTCCCCATTTACCTTATCATCTTTATTGTCTTTTCCATCGGCAGGTTCTTTGTGCCGGCTAAACTGTCCATAATTCCGGATTTAGTGGACAAGAAGGACCTGCTTATCGCCAATTCCCTCGTTAATACCACTGGGATGATCGCTGCGATCATGGGATTTGGGATAAGCGGCGTGCTTGTGGAATGGCTGGGGGCAAAAAGCGGTTTTTATCTTGATTCCTTAAGCTTTTTTATTTCAGGAATGCTGATTTTTCTGGTCTCCAAGAAGTTCTCCGCGGCAGTCAATTTCAAGGAGGTAGGCAAGGAGATAGTTGATGTTATCAGTAAATCCGTATTCCAGGAGATAAAAGAGGGCCTGCTCTATTTTATCCGCAAGAAGGATATCCGGTTTACCGCTTCGATCATTTTCGCGCTTTGGTCGGCATTAGGCGCTGTTTATGTGGTGATCATTGTTTTTGTGCAAAAAACATTACATTCTGCAACCAAGGATTTGGGGCTTTTGGTGATGTTCTTGGGGATCGGCCTCTTCCTGGGCTCCTTGCTTTACGGCAAGTTCGGCCAGCGAGTCTCGCATTATAAAATCATATTTTCTTCTTTGGTCTTGAGTGGTATAATGCTGGTCATCTTTGCCCTTGGGATACACCATTATCCAAATTTTATGCTGGCAGCACTTTTGTCTTTATGCCTGGGCTTGATCATTGCTCCCATTATGATCGCCTCAAATACCATTATTCATAATGTCAGCGATAATGTGATGATGGGCAAGATCTTCAGTTCACTGGAGATAGTTATGCACCTGGGTTTTCTTTTATTCATGTTCATCAGCTCGATTCTGGCTGAGAGATTCTCACATTTATTGATCCTGGTTGTCGTGGGTTGTTTGTTAGGCATCCTGGGTTTAGTGAACCTGTTCTTAAACCGAAAGTCAGTATGGTTAAGTTAGCGGAAAATAAAGACCGTTCGGAACACAAGGCGATTGAAAACCTTCCCCTGCCGGCAAAGGTCTATCTTCCTTTGATCCAGCATTTGGGAAAAATCTGCGTTCCGGAGGTAAAAGTTGGCGATCCGGTAATTCTTGGCCAGAGGATCGCCAATATCCAGGCGAATTTTTCCGCGCCTATCCATGCTTCTATATCCGGCAAGGTGGCAGCCCTTCAGGATTGGCCGCACCCGGTTTTAGGCAGGGCAAAGGCAATT
>JAHFFQ010000126.1 GCA_023247875.1 Candidatus Omnitrophota bacterium
GAAACGGCGCAATAAACAAGTGGTGTTGCCCAGACAGATCGCCATGTATTTAAGCCGAGAGTTAACAGAGCTTTCTCTCCCTGAGATCGGGGAGGTCTTTGGAGGTAAAGACCACACTACCGTATTACATTCTTATAATAAAATCAAGGGGGATATGCGTCATAATCTGGAATTGAAGGAGCGGGTGGAAAAAGTTATTCAGGTTATTCAACAATAATCCACGGGTTATTAAGGTGGTGGCGTGGTTGTAGTGGATAGGGAAATTAAAGGGTTGGGGTGTTTTCAACAGAAACCCAACCCCTTTATTACTATTATGATATTAAGATTTTAAATATATATTAATAGAAGGAGATAAAAATGAGGTTAAGGGTTGAGAAGGCTGTCTTGATGAACGCGATCCAAATAGTACAAAATGTTATTAGTACAAAATCTACCTTACCTATACTTTCCAACATATTAATAGAGACCCAACCTAAAGGAATCAGCTTAACCGCTACAGACCTGGATATAGGGATAACCTGTGTAGTCCCTGTGGACACCCAGGAGCCAGGTAAGATTACCATACCAGCTAAAAGGTTTAGTGATATTATTAAGGAATTTCCTTTGGACATAGTGAATATTACTACCAAAAAAAATAACCTTATGGTTATTGATTCAGATATGTGCCAATTTAAAATTATGGGGTTGGGGGGAGAGGAGTTTCCCAAACTACCTGAGTTTAAAGATAAAAAAGCAATTAAACTTGAGCAATCCACTCTTAAAAATATGCTGTCTTTAACCTCGTTTGCTGTTTCTTCGGATGAAACCCGGTATATTCTAAACGGCACCCTTTTTAAGATTAATAAGGGCTTGTTAACCCTGGTCTCTACGGACGGGAAAAGACTGGCAGTGGCCGAAAGAAAACTGGCAGGAGAGGCAGAGGGGGATTTACAGATGATTATTCCTGTTAAAACAATCCATGAACTAAACCGCAACCTCAAGGATGAGGGGGAATTGTCTTTGGTTGTGGGTAGTAATCAAGCGCTTTTTGATTTAGGGGGAGTGGTGTTGATTTCGCGTTTGATCGAAGGGGAATTCCCTGATTACAAACAAGTTGTGCCGCCGGCATCCGAAAATAAGCTGAGGGTGGGCCGTAACCAGTTTTTATTGGCGGTGAAGAGGGCTGCGCTCCTGGCAACCCCGGATTACCAGGGAGTGAAATTAGAGGTTTTTAAAAACAAATTGGTTATTTCCAAATCTACTCCTGATGTGGGTGAATCCCGCGAGGAGTTAGCCGTGGAATACCAGGGCAAGGAACTGGTGATTGGTTTTAACCCTGTATATTTAATGGATATTTTGAAAACCCTGAACGAGGAAACCATCAATTTGGAGTTGACGGATAGCGAAAAACCCGGGGTGATCCGGATCAGCGGGTACATTTATATAGTTTTACCCATGCGCCTTAATTAAAAATATGGAGCACCTGAAGGGCACGGTAGATGCGCTTATGGCTGGGCTGTCGGGGAAAAATGGTGGCCTCGCGGGAGACAACCCCGAGCAATGGCTAAAAAAAGCCTTGACAAAAAAAGAGTTGCGGCATATAAAAGTTAAATATTTCAGCAAAGGTATCCTGGGATTAAGTGTGGATTCTTCCGCCTGGCTGTATATTTTAAGCCTGCGTAAAGAAGAACTGCTGCATACACTGAAACAGGAACATACAGGGTTAAAAAACATAAATTTTCGCATCGGGGAGATATAGTGAAAAAGCCAAAAGAGCGCATGAAAAATAATCCCAAGCCTGTTGCTGGAGAGAAGGCGTATGATGCTACCAGTATCCAGGTTTTAGAGGGGATAGAGGCGGTCAGGCGCAGGCCGGCAATGTATATCGGAGACACCTCGACCCGGGGCTTGCACCATTTGGTTTACGAGGTTGTTGATAACAGCGTTGATGAGAGCCTGGCCGGGCATTGCAGCGATATTGCTGTTGAGGTGCATGGCGATAACAGCATCACGGTTATTGATAATGGCCGCGGCATTCCGGTGGATATGCACAAAACCGAGAAGAAACCGGCGGTGGAGGTCGCTTTAACTACGCTGCATGCCGGCGGAAAATTTGACCATCGCTCTTACAAGGTTTCCGGAGGGTTACACGGGGTGGGGGTCAGTTGCGTTAACGCGCTTTCTGACTGGCTGGAAGTCGAAGTCAAGCGCGACGGCAAGATCTACCACCAGCGCTATGAACGAGGCAAGACCGTTTCCAAGCTCACGGTTATCGGTAAAAGCAATTCTACCGGCACCAAGATCACCTTTAAGCCGGATAAGAGTATTTTTACCAAGACGGATTATTCCTACGATATATTAAGCCAGCGCTTAAGGGAGCTTGCCTTTTTGAATAAAGGGCTGCATATCAAATTAACCGATGACCGCTCAGATAAGGAATCGGTTTTTGAGTTTTCCGGAGGGATCGTTTCATTCGTGGAGTATCTCAACAAGAACAAGAACCCTTTGCATAACAAGGTGGTTTATTTTGAAAAATCCCAGGATGATATTAATGTTGAGGTGGCCTTGCAGTATAATGACGGCTACGCCGAGACGATGTTCTCCTTCGCCAATAATATTAACACCATTGAAGGAGGCACGCACCTATCTGGCTTTAAATCCGCCCTGACCCGGGCGATCAACCAGTACGCCAAATCCAAGAATTTACTTAAAGACGATATCGCTATTACTGGCGATGATGTCCGCGAAGGCCTCACCGCGGTAATCAGCGTGAAGGTCCCTAACCCGCAGTTTGAAGGGCAAACCAAAACCAAGCTGGGTAATTCTGAAGTAGAGGGTCTGGTGGCTTCATCCAGCCTGGAGGCGCTTGCAAGCTATTTCGAAGAGAATCCTTCTGTCGGCAACAAGATAATTGACAAGGTAATTGTTGCTTCCCGGGCCCGGGAGGCTGCGCGTAAAGCCCGCGAGTTGACCCGCAGAAAAGGCGCCTTGGAAGGAGCGGGGCTGCCGGGTAAATTAGCGGATTGCTCGGAAAGGGATGCTGCGCTTTGTGAGCTGTATATTGTCGAGGGGGACAGTGCCGGCGGGAGCGCAAAACAAGGCAGGGACCGCAGGTTTCAGGCTATACTCCCGATCAAAGGAAAGATCTTGAATGTGGAAAAATCGCGCCTGGACAAAATTTTATCCAACGAAGAGATACGCACTATCATTACTGCCTTAGGCACGGGTATTGGCGAAGAATTCGACCTCTCCAAATTAAGATATCACAAATTGATGCTTATGGCGGATGCGGATATCGACGGCTCGCATATCCGCACCCTGCTTTTGACTTTATTGTACCGCCAGATGCCCAAGCTGGTGGAGGAAGGACATGTTTATATAACCCAGCCGCCTCTATACAAAATTAAAAGAGGCCAGCGCGAAGAGTACATCCAGACTGAGCAGCAGATGGATGATCTGCTTTTAGATCTAGGTCGGGAAGGGCATAAGTTATTGCGGGTAAAAGACAAGCAATCTTTTACCGATAACCAGTTTAAAGAACTGCTCAAGCTTTTGGTTGAGCTGGACAAACTCGGCAGGTATTTAGAGAAAAAGGGAGTAAATTTCGCAGAATATCTGGGCTTTAGGCATCCAAAGACCAAAAAAATGCCTATTTATAGGATAAAAGTGGAAGGAAAAGACCATTTTGCCTTTTCCGACAAAGAGCTGGCCGGCTTTACGGAACAAGAGGGAAAAGAAGCAGGGCAGGATGTTTTGCAGCTGTTTGAGGCGCAGGAAATTGAACAGGTAATTACTAAGATTGAAAAACTTGGTCTGGGGATTGAAACTTACTCTAGCAATATTATAGTTCCCAAATCCGGAGCAGTTAAAGAAGGGGAAAAAAAATTAAAGGCAGTTTACCGGATTACTAATGAAGAGGATGCCAAAGAGGTCTTTAGTTTAAAAGAGGTGCTGGCCTATATCAAGGAAGTGGCGACAAAAGGCATGCACATTCAAAGATATAAAGGCTTGGGGGAAATGAATCCGCACCAGCTTTGGGATACTACCATGGACCCGGAAAAAAGGACGATTTTACAGGTGAAATTAG
>JAHFFQ010000127.1 GCA_023247875.1 Candidatus Omnitrophota bacterium
GTTCAGGCCATTCTTTTACATCCGGCAGGTTGTTCGTATTGTCTTTGAAGCCGTTGACCTCTGAAGACTGGCTGAAGAAGGAAAGCTGTCCGCTGGACATTTCCTTCTGCACCCTCTGCGCCCCATCCAATATCGCATCCAGGCCGGCAAACATCCTGGCGCGGGACACAGCAAAACAATCCAGGGCCCCGCATTTTATCAGGCTTTCCAAAACCTTTCGGTTTGCCAATCTTAAATCCACGCGGCGGCAGAGGTCTTCTAATGAGGCGAACTTTGCTTTCTCCCTGGCTCCGACCATGGATTCAGCTGCCAGCTTCCCCACATTTTTTATGGCCAGCAGGCCAAAGCGTATGGTTTTTTCATCCACTGCTTTAAAGAGTACTTCACTTTCATTTATATCCGGAGGCTGGACAGCCAATCCCATACGCTGCGCCTCATTCACATACTCCACGATCTTATCGGTATTGTCACGTTCTGAAGTAAGTAGAGCGGTCATAAACTCTACCGGATAGTTTGCTTTTAAAAAAGCAGTGCGGTAAGAGATCAGCGCGTATGCTGTTGAATGTGACTTATTAAACCCGTAACCGGAGAAATATTCGATCAGGTCAAATATCTTGCTGGAAGTGCTCTCCTTGATATTATTTTTAATACAGCCGGTTAAGAAATTCTTCCTCTCCTTTTCCATAACTTCAGGGATCTTTTTACCCATGGCCTTGCGCAGTATATCCGCCTGGGCAAGGGAAAATCCCGCTAAGCTCGAGGCGATCTGCATGATCTGTTCCTGATAGACCATGATCCCGTAGGTCTCTTTAAGGATAGGCTCAAGTTTGGGATGTTCGTATTTAATGGGAATAGAGCCGTGTTTACGTTTCATGAAATCATCAAGCATCCCTGAGCCGATCGGCCCGGGCCGGTATAAAGCAAGAAGCGCGATCAGGTCTTCAAAGCGCTCCGGCTCAAGTTTCTTGAGCAGGTCGCGCATCCCGGAGCTTTCTACCTGGAATATGCCGATGGTGTGGCTGGAAGCTAAAAGCTTATAGGTATTCGGGTCATCCAGCGCTAGCTTCTCGATATCGATCTCTACGCCGCGGGTTTTTTTGATCAGCTTTACCGTCTCATCGATAACCGTAAGTGTCCTTAAGCCCAGAAAATCGACCTTAAGCAAACCGATCTTTTCCAATATCCCCATGCTGTAACCGGTGGTGATCTGGTCGTCACCGGTCTTGAAGATAGGCGTATAGCTGTCTAGCGGTTTATCCGCGATGACCACACCTGCGGCATGGATGGATGCATGCCGGTTCAGGCCTTCCAAAGATATGGCGGTATTGATCAGCTTGGAAATCTGCGGGTCATTTTTGTAAAGATTGTTTAGTTCCGGCTCGCTATCCATGGCTTTTTTTAAAGTCATATCCAATTCTGCCGGGATCATTTTGGCAATCCGGTCAACATCCGCGTAGGGAACAGCCATGACCCTGCCTACATCCCTGACCACAGCCCTGGCCTGCATGGTTCCAAAGGTAATTATCTGGGCGACATTCTCCTGGCCGTATTTTTTGGTCACGTAATCAATTACCTCTTGCCTGCGTTCATAGCAGAAATCAATATCTATATCCGGCAGGCCCATGCGCTCGGGGTTTAGGAATCTTTCAAAGAGCAGTCCGTATTTTAAGGGATTGAGGTCAGTGATCCCCAGGAGAAAGCTTACCAGGCTTCCCGCTGCCGAGCCTCTTCCCGGGCCTACGGGAATACCCTTGCTTTTGGCGTAATGGATAAAATCCCAGACGATGAGAAAATAGCTGATAAAGCCCATATCGCGGATGATCTTGAGCTCATGATCAAGCCGTTTTTGGATTTCCGGTTCATCCTTGAATTCTTTATCGCGAATTCCTTTTTCGCAGAGCTCCAGCAGGAACTCCTCCTTGCTTTTTCCATTGGGCGGGATATATTTGGGCAGGTGCATTTGCGAGAAATCAAGCTCCAGGTTGCACCTTCCGGCGATCTCAAGGGTATTTTTTATGGCCTGCGGACAGTGACGGAAAGATTCTTTCATTTCATCAGGAGAGGTGAAATAAAATTCATCCGTCTGAAAACGCATGCGCTTAGGGTCATCAAGGGTAGTCTGCGTCTGGATGCATAACAACGCCTCATGCGCAGCCGCCTTGTCCCGGGTAGGATAATGCACGTCATTTGTAGCCACCAAAGGTATACCCAGCTCTTTGGATACCTTCAGCATTCCTTCATTTACGGTTTTTTGTTCAGGTATGGAGTTGGGTTGAATTTCCAGGTAGAAATTACCTTTGCCGAAAATATTCTGGTAGTTATCGGCGGCTTTTAAAGCGTCATTAAAACGTTTCTGCTGCAAAAGCTGGCTGATCTCTCCTTTTAAGCAAGCGGATGAGCCGATCAAGCCCCGCGAGTATTGAGCGAGGACCTCCTTATCTATTCGCGGCCGGTAATAGAACCCTTCCAGGTAGCCGATGGAGACCAGCTTCATCAGGTTACGGTAACCCTCTTCATCGCGGCAGAGGAGTATTAAATGATTGGCGGCATCTTCAATGCCGCCTCCGCTTTTATTCAGCCGGCTTTGCGGGGCAACGTAAACTTCACAGCCGATGATCGGCTTGATCCCCGCTTTTCTGGCTTCCAGGTAGAAATCGATCGCCCCGAACATGTTTCCATGGTCGGTGATGGCCAGGGAGTCCATCTTAAAGCTTTTAGCGATGGCTAGTATTTCGGGTATGCGGCAGGCGCCGTCTAATAGGCTGTATTGGGTATGCAGGTGGAGGTGGACAAATTCAGAATGCGGCATTGCGAAATCATTCCCACTCTATTGTTGCGGGAGGTTTGGATGAGATATCGTAAACTACACGGTTGATTCCTTTTACTTCATTGATAATGCGGTTGGAGATTCTTTCCATTACTTCATAAGGAAGCTTCACCCAGTCGGCAGTCATGCCGTCAAAGCTGGAGACGCAGCGCAGCGCGCACACATTTTCATAGGTGCGTTCATCCCCCATAATCCCCACGGTCTTGATCGGCAATAATATCGCGAATGACTGCCAGATCTGTTCATAGAGCCCGGCTTTGGATATTTCTTCAATTACGCGTTTGTCCGCTTCGCGCAAAAGATCCAGGCGCTCCCTGGTTATCTCCCCGATTATTCTTACCGCCAGGCCCGGACCGGGAAATGGCTGGCGATGGATAATGTGGTCAGGCAAACCCAATTGCCTGCCGATCTCGCGCGCTTCGTCCTTAAAAAGCTCCCTTAACGGTTCGATCAACTTGAGGTGCATGTGCGCCGGCAGCCCACCGACATTATGATGGCTTTTGATCTTTCTGCTTGGGCCTCCGGTGGGGGAAACAGATTCAATGACATCCGGATAAAGGGTCCCCTGTCCCAGGAACTTCACCCCTTTTATCTTTTTGGCCTCCTCTTCAAACACCTTGACGAATTCATCCCCGATTATTTTTCTTTTTTCCTCCGGGTCAGTTATGCCTTTTAAGCGCTCTAGGAACCTTTTGCTTCTGTCAACGTATCCCAGATTAAGGTGATACATAGTCTTGAATACGCTTTTTATTTGCTCCGACTCTCCTTTTCTTAACAGGCCGTTATCAATAAAAATAGACCTTAAATTCTTACCGATGGCCCGGTGAAGGAGCAAGGCAGCTACCGAAGAATCCACGCCGCCGCTTAAACCCAGTACCACTTTGTCTTTGCCGATCACCTTTTTGATATTCTCAACAGTTTCCTTGATAAAGGATTGCATGGTCCACCTGCCTAAACATCCACAGGCTTTGAATAAAAAGTTACTTAAGATCTGGGTGCCTTTTTCCGTGTGGGTTACCTCCGGATGGAACTGCACGGCAAAGATCTTTTTTTTCTGGTTAGATATGGCTGCGATCGGTGTATTGGCGGTATGCGCGCTGGTGTGAAATGCGGAAGGCATTTTAGTCACATAATCACCGTGGCTGGCCCAGCAGGTGAAGTTCCCGGGCATGTGGCTGAAGAGATCCCGGTTGTCATCAATAAACAACTCAACCTTGCCGTATTCCCGCTC
>JAHFFQ010000128.1:0-1189 GCA_023247875.1 Candidatus Omnitrophota bacterium
AAACCAGCCTTTTCCTTACCAGCTCACTTACCAACTTGCCGTCGGCCTGGCCGGCTATTTTGGCGGTCAATTCTTTCATCACCCTGCCCATATCTTTGGCGCTGCTCGCCCCGGTTGAAGCAATCGCCTCTTCGATCAAAACCTTGATCTGGCTTTCAGATAATTCCGGCGGAAGATAGGTTTTTAAGATCTCGCATTCTTTCTTCTCCTTATCCGCCATCTCCAGCCTGTTGCCTTTAGTGAACTGTTCGATAGAATCCTGGCGCTGCTTGATCTGTTTTTTGATTACCGCGATAATTTCGGCGTCATCCAGTGCGGTCTTCTTTTTGGCGGTTGCCTGATTGATCATGTCGGCCCGCAGAAAACTTAAGACCGAGCTCTTCAGGTTGTCTCTGGCTTTCATCGCGCTTTTATAATCATTGAGGATCTTCTCTTCCAGCATATCATTCTCCTTCCGCTGCTCTTAAAGGTTAAAGTGAAAACATTCCTTAAATTTAATCATCCGCCTCCGCAGATCCCGGGGCCTTAGTTTACTGGTTCTGTTCAAGCCAAAATCTTCCACATTAAAAGATGCGGCAACCGTCCCGAAACCTAAGGCCTTCTTTAAATTCATGGAGTTGATCCTGCCCGCCTTGACCAGGCAGCCCATAAACCCTCCGGCAAAGGTATCTCCGGCTCCCGTAGGGTCAACTACCTCCTCAACCGGATACGCCGGCAGGGAAAAAATAAACCTGTCGCTGTAAAAGAAAACCCCGTGCTCCCCCTTCTTGATCAGCACCATCTTCGGGCCGTAGCTCTTTAAGGCCTTTGCCGCCTTGATAATATTGTTCTCCCCGCTTAATGCGCGCGCCTCCTGGTCATTGGCCACATAGATATCTATATATTTTAGCAGCCTGACCAATGCCTTGCGCTTGTTATTGATCCAATAGTTCATGCTGTCAAGGCCGACTAACTTGGGCCTGTGCATCTTGGCCAAAAGGTGCCCCTGGATATCCGGATCAACATTTGCCAGGAAGATATTCTCTATTTTACGCTGCTCCTCGCAGATGCGCGGTTTGAATGCCGAAAGCACCCCTAATTCGGTATTCAAGGTAAGAGCGGAATTCAAGTCCCCTTTATATTCCCCCTCCCACCTGAAGGTCTTGCCTTTATCCACGATCAGGGAGCTTAAGTTCAACCCTTTGCTTCT
>JAHFFQ010000128.1:1199-4037 GCA_023247875.1 Candidatus Omnitrophota bacterium
AGCCATGGAAAAATGCGCGGCTGACCCTCCCAGCAATTCTTTTCTTTTGCCAAAAGGGGTTTTCACGCTATCCAGAGCCACTGTGCCCAGAACGACTATACTCACCTTTTTCCTCCTAAAAGATCTGCGGCTTTCTTTGCTAAGGTTACCGAGATAATTGAAATCAATACACTCCCCCACATATCAATAGAGTGGTGCACCCCGGCATAGACCCTGGAGAAACCTACAAACAATGCCAGGACCCATAATACAAAGCTTAAGCGCCGGTTAAAAATAAAAATTATCGCTGCGAGCGCGGAAGTTAATAAAGCGTGGTGAGAAGGAAAACCGTTATTCGCCTTATGCGGGATCAAGGGCGGGAAGTGCCCCAAAACAAACGGCCGGGGGTTATAATAAATGCGCCCGGCAATCACGGAAATAATAAAGGCCAGCGGCAGGCAGATACAGATAATGATGAAGATCTCTCTTTGCCTGGGTTTGGGCTGTGCGATAAACCAGATAAAGAAAATGATAATTACTGCCAGGTATAAGTATTTGGCGCCAAAAATAAAAATCCAATCGGTAATCCTACTCATGGCTTCCCAGGAAACCTTTCAAGTCCTGCCCCAGATCAATAGCGATCTTTAACTCTTTGCCGGTTACAGGGTGCTTAAAGTTTAATTCCCCGGCTTCTAAACAAATACGCTTGGAACGCAAGGCAAAATCCTTGCGGAAAATAAATTTATCCTCCCCCACCAGAGGATGCTGGATATTCTTAAAGTGAATACGGATCTGATTGGTCCTGCCGGTAAGCGGGGAAACCTCAACTACGCTGTAATTGCTCTTTTCTTTAAGCAGCTTATATTTTGTAAGAGCGCTTTTGCCCTCAATTGGAGAACTGATCTCTCCGCTCGGATGGGACAGCTTACCATGCACAAAAGCAATGTATTTCTTAGCTACCTGCCTCTGCCGGAAGGCATCCATCATTTTCTTCTGGATGCTTTTTCCTTTGGCATAGATCATCAGCCCGGAGGTCTGCCGGTCAAGCCGGTGGCAGGGATGCAACTTATATTTTAAACCACGTTCTTGTGCATCCTGGTTTAAAATACTGGTCAAAGTGCGCGTTTCCTTCTTTGGGGTGGGAACACTTAATAATCCCGCGGGTTTATTCACCACCAGAAGCCAATCATCTTCATAAACGACCGGGATGTTCATCTAAACGATAGCCAGCATGCGGTCTATGGCCAGGCGCGCTTTCTTTCTGATGTCTTCGGGAACCCTGACCTCTTCTTTAAGCTCCTCTAAAGCCCAAAGAACTTTTTCCTGCGTGGTGCGCTTCATGTTCGGACACACCGCCCGCTCAGAGGCCGGGTAAAACTCCTTATCCGGGTTATCCTGTTTAAGCCGGTAGATCAGCCCGATCTCCGTACCCACGATAAACTCCTTTGCCGGATTTTCCCTGGCGTATTTGGACATCTGGCTGGTGGAAAGCGCTGCGTCCGCCAGGGCGACCACGGAGGACAAACACTCCGGATGCACCATAACCTTGGCCCGGGGATGGAATTTTTTCTCCCTCTTCACATCCTCCGGCAATATCTTCACGTGGGTGGGGCAGAAACCATGCCAAGAGATCAATTTCCTGCCGCTCTGCCTGGATACATAGTCAGCCAGGTATTTATCCGGGACAAAAATAATTTCTTTCTTTCCCCCGGACTCTTTCGTTATGGCGTTGACTATGGCTACGGCATTAGTGGATGTACAGCAATAATCCAGCTCTGCCTTGACTGCGGCTGAAGTATTCACATATCCTACGACTACTGCCTGGGGATGCTCTTGTTTAAGCTTCCTTAGGTCCTGGGCATTCATCATATTGGCCATAGGGCATCCGGCGGATGTATCCGGCATGATTACTTTCTTGTCGGGAGAGAGGATAGAGGCGGTTTCAGCCATAAAATATACCCCGCAGAAAACAATTACTTCGGCATCGGTTTTGGCGGCAATGCGGGAAAGCTCCAGGGAATCCCCCCGGAAATCTGCGATATCCTGCACCTCCGGGAGCTGATAGTTATGCGCCAGGATTATGGCGTTGCGTTTCTTTTTTAATTCCTTTATCTTTCTGACTAATTCCTTATCTTCCCTGATCATCTTAATCCAGCACTTTCTCGATTATTCCTCCAGCCAAAACCGTATCCCTGTCGTAAAAAACTGCGGATTGGCCGGGAGTAATAGCAAACTGCGGTTTCCTGAAAGATACCTTCAACTTACCCTGAACGCGGGAAACTGACGCGAGCGATTCTTTATGATTATAGCGTATCCTCACCTTAATCTCAACATTCTTTTTAAATGGCTTGGATAGAAAATGCGGTTCCTCTACCAAGAACTCTGTTTTGCAGGCATCCTGGCGCCTGCCTATGATGATCCGGTTATCTTTTGCGTTGATCTGTGTTACATACAAAGGATAACCCTTGGCAATACCTAAGCCCTGACGCTGGCCGATGGTGTAAAAAGGTATGCCGCGGTGAGTCCCGAGGATATTCCCATCTTTATCAACCAGGCCGCCCGGTTTGATGCTTTCGGGGCTTTTAGCCTTAACTAAATCCCCATACTTACCTTCCGGCAGAAAACAGATCTCCTGGCTGTCCTGTTTCCTGGCCACGCTAAGGCCAAGATCAGCGGCTATCTCCCTTACCCTGGATTTGGTAAGATTTCCCAAGGGAAAGATTATATGTTTAAGCTGTTGCTGATCCAAACGATACAAAAAATAAGACTGGTCTTTTTTAAGGTCTTTGGCTTTTTTAAGCAGATACCCCCGGGGAGATCTTACAATCCTGGCATAGTGGCCGGTTGCCAGGAACTGCG
>JAHFFQ010000129.1 GCA_023247875.1 Candidatus Omnitrophota bacterium
CTCATCCATTTCTTTCTTGGTCTTTTCAACTATCTCTTCAATGCGGCCGGGATGGATCCTTCCGTCGGAGATCAGTTTTTCAAGGCTCAAACGGGCGATCTCCCGCCTCACCGCATCAAACCCGGATAAAGTAACCGCCTCCGGGGTGTCGTCAATAATTACGTCAACCCCGGTTGCCATTTCTAAGGCGCGGATATTCCTTCCTTCGCGGCCGATAACCCTGCCTTTCATTTCGTCATTAGGCAGGTTTACCACGCTTACGGTTGACTCCACAGTATGCTCTGCAGAGCAACGCTGGATCGCCAGGCTCACGATCTCGCGGGCTTTTTTGTCCGCGATACTACGCGCCTCCTCTTCCTGGCGCCTGATAAATACCGCCTTTTCATTATTCAATTCTTCGTTAAGACGGTTGAGCAGAATATGTTTTGCCTCTTCAGCGGAAAGGGAGGATATCTTTTGCAGCCTCTCCTTCTCTTCGGCAACTAAAGCATGCAGCTGGCCCTCTTTTACTTTTAATCCATCCTCCTGCTTCTTAAGATTGCCATTGCGCAGGTCGATCTCTTTTTCTTTCGTTTCCATGAGGTCCAACCTGCGGTCAATATTCTCCTCCTTCTGAGTAAGCCTGCGCTCAAGATTGGTGATCTCCTGCTTGCGGTCTTTGGTCTCCCGCTCAAAATCCTGGCGCATCCGGTACAGGAGGTCTTTGGCTTCCAGTTCCGCCTCCCGACGTTTGTCCAGGATCTCCTTTTTGGCGGTATCCAGAATATGCTCGGCTTGGGCCTCCGCACTCTTTAACTTTTTTTCAGCAATATGCTTCCTTAAGAAATAGCCGGAATATGTGGCGACTATCGCGATAACTATAAGTATCACTATGTTGAGAATCATCTCTATCCTCCCTTTTGACCTTGCTTGTAGAAGTCCCTACAGGAGTTTTAGGAGAAGATAACTTTATGTACGCTTACATCGTGGCTAGTGGTGGGGATTAGAGGCAAGATTTGGAAGTCAAAAGCCAGACCTATGGAAGGCGCCCTATCAGAAAGTTTGCTTAAGAAGCGGTCGTAGTAACCCTTGCCGCGGCCCAGGCGGTTGCCTTTTTTATCGAAAGCTAAACCAGGAGTAACAATAAGATCTAAATCCTCCGGCTTAACCAGAGTTTCGGCTACAGGCTCCCAAACCCCATAAGGGCCTTTCTTTAATTTCGCGTGGTTTTCTAATATGGCTGGCTGCATAGTTTCTTTATCTTTTCTGCAAATCGGCACGCATATAAGCTTGCCTATTTTTTTGGCTTCCCTGATCATCTCTTCCGTATTTACTTCCCCACCAAAGGCGATGTAGAACATGATTATCTTCGCCTTCCTAAAAACCTTATTCCTTAAAAGTTTTTCCTGAATAAGCTTACTTTTGCGGTTTCGGTCTTCCTCCTTCTGAGTTTTTAATTTCAAGAGAATTTTACTACGTATTTGGGCTTTTGTCAACATAACTGCCTATAAACAGGTTTCATCCTTATGGGCATGGCCTTTATCTTCAAAGGGCACGGGCATTCCCTGCTTCCTGTAATAATCCTTTAAGGCCGAGCGCAGGGCCTCCTCCGCTAAAACCGAACAATGCATCTTCACGGGAGGTAATCCCCCCAGAGCTTCAGCCACAGCATTGTTCGTAATGGTTAAAGCCTCGGTAATGCTCTTGCCTTTGACCATCTCCGTAACCATGGAGCTGGTGGCAACCGCCGCGCCGCAGCCAAAGGTTTTAAATTTAACGTCAACGATAATTTCATTTTCGATCTTAAGGTACATCTTCATCACATCCCCGCAGACAGGATTTCCCACGGTTCCGATGCCGCTGGCATCGGGGATCTCGCCGACATTGCGCGGATTGGTAAAATGATCCATGACTTTTTCGCTATAAGGAAGTTGCTCTGCCATTTTATTTACTCATTATCAATTTATGCGGCCGGGATGATTTTTTATAATCCCGCTCCTTATGGATCTCTTTGATTTTATCCAGCTTATTTTTCTTTTCCAGCTCCCTGTAGATTAAAACCCAGGCGCAATCTTTTTCACTGTCTACTTCGCATTTGCCTTTATTCATTCCGCCGCACGGCCCGTTTAAAAGGCCTTTTGCACAAAGGGTGACCGGGCAGATTCCCGCGGTCTCTCCTAAAACGCACTCCGCGCACATGGAGCATTTCTCATAAAAATTACCCTGGCTATCCATGACCGCGCCGAAAAGAGTATTATTCGCCGGCAAAATCGCCAAACCAAACCGGTCGTTCTCTTTTACTGATTGCACTCCTAAACCGCAGGCCAAAACTAAAACAGCCTGGCAATCGCGCAATACCTTGATATTTCTTGCCAGCTCCGTCTTGAGCTGGCTGGCAACACAAGGAGCCCCGGGCATGCATATTCCCAAAACACTCTTTCCCTGCGCCTCCAGATCCGCCTTCATCTTAAGCAATTCAGGCTCTCCGCCGCTCTTGCAGGTGGCAGCGCACTCTCCACAGCCCACCAAGAATATATTATTATATTCTTTCAAGCTGGCTAATAATTCTTCTAAAGGCTTCTGCTGGCTGATAATCATAATAAAAATTTTAACACAAAATTATACCTATCTCAAGAGAAAAGAAGGGGTTTTGCGCCTGCCTTATTCATCGCGGAAATATTCTTCCATGGTTTCAAAAAACTCTTTATTTCTCTGCTTTTGGCCGCCAATAATATCCTCCAATTCCACATCATCCAGCCCCTCTAATTCTCCGGCGCTTTGCACATCCGCAAACTTGTCAAGCAACCCCCCCTGTCCCAGGAACCGCGAGACCTGGGTGAACACCGAGCCGCCTGGCTCCATAAAGCTTCTGGGGGAGCGGTCAATATGCGGCTTCAACAAAAATAAATTTACCTTGGCGCGCGTGGCGGCAACATAAAGCAGCCGGCGCTCCTCTTCGATCTCATCCTCTGTTTCCAGGGATAGGTAGGAAGGAAGGTGGCCTTCGGCAACATAAATTAAGAATACGGTATGCCACTCCAAACCCTTTGCCGAGTGTATGGTTGAAAGGGTAAGCGGTGGATCCTCTCTATCTTTTTTGCCTGCCTCCACTATGCTTCTTTCCGGAGGCTCCAAAGCCATATCCACCAGGAATTGTTCCAGCGATTGATAGCGCTGGGCAATACGCGATAAAGAATCCAGGTCATTCAGGCGCTTGTTAAAATCATCGTATTTTATTTTTAAAAGCGCCTGATAATAACCGAGAAACCTCTCGATGATCTTTGCCGGTTCATCCCTCTGGATGTCGACCTCCTTTAACAGCCTGAAGAGGCTGATCAATGTATCATTTTTCCTTAATAACGCGTCATCCGCGGCATTGCCCTTCTGGGCGATCAGCTCAATAATCTTTTGGCCGGTTTTAGGCCCGATCCCGGGGATCAAGAGTAAGGCGCGCAGCCAGCTGACCTGGTCTCCGGAATTATAAGCAATGCGCAGATAGGATAAAATGTCTTTTATATGCGCAGCCTCGACAAATTTCTGGCCGCCGTATTTTACAAAAGGTATATTACGGCTGGCGAGCGTAATCTCTAAATCATTGGAATGCCAACCTGAGCGAAAAAGCACGGCTATATCATTTAAGCCCAACCCTTCCTCCCTTAATTCCAGGATCTTATCCGCCACAAAGCTCGACTGTGAGTTTTCATCGGCGCAATCGATAAAAACCGGGATGTTTCCCTCTTTCTTTTTAGTGTAGAGGTTCTTCTCGAATCTTTCCTTGGCCTGAGCGATGACCGCGTTAGTCAGATTCAGGATCGGCTGGGTTGAGCGGTAATTCTCCTCCAGGGTAATGATCCTGGTGCCTTTGAAGATCTTGGGAAAATCGATTATATTCTTGAAGTTTGCCCCCCGAAAGGAATATATGCTTTGCGCATCGTCGCCCACAACCATAATGTTGGCGTGGTCGGCAGCCAAAAGGCAGGCGATATGCGCCTGAAGCTTATT
>JAHFFQ010000130.1 GCA_023247875.1 Candidatus Omnitrophota bacterium
CTTCTTCAATATTCTTTACGATACGGAAAAGGCTAAAATCCTCTTTATTGATAAACCCGTCTTTAAGCAGGTGGTTATTCACAAAACGTTTCCAATCAGCCCAATAGGCGGACCCCGGCGGCTCCATTAAAACTATCGGCCTGGGCTTGGACTTACCGGTTTGAATCAGCGTAAGCATTTCAAACCCTTCGTCATTGGTGCCGAAGCCGCCCGGGAAAAGAGCGGTCGCGTCGGTCTCCTTTACGAATATCAGTTTCCTGGTAAAGAAATACTTGAAATTGATCAGTTTTTCCTTTTCATCTATGTACGGATTGGGCATTTGTTCAAAGGGAAGGCGGATATTTAAAGCAAAATCTTTGCCTTTTTTAGCTCCCTTATTGCCGGCCTCCATCACCCCGGGGCCCCCTCCGGTGACGATCATGTAGCCCTTTTCCGTCAGCTTCCTTGAGAATTCCTCGGCCATCTTATATTCAGCCGATGTTTTTTTCGACCTTGCCGACCCAAAGATTATTACCTTCTTGACCTCCCTGTACGGCGAGAATATCTTAAATGAATAGCGTAATTCTTTGATGGCGTTGTTTACAAGCTTGAGGTCCCCCTTATCTCTTGATTCCTTCCCCAATTTAATGACCGTCGTAAGTATTTCGCGCAATAAACGCGCGGTTTCAACAGGAGCGGTTTTGGCGATGAGATCGTTTATCAGGCAGTCCAGCGCCTTATCACCGGTCTCATATTCTTTGGTTATCTTTTTCATATCCTAGCTAGCTTAAAATGAGCAAGGCATCGCTACCCAGCTTTCAACCGCGAATATTTTGATATAAATAATCGCCAGCAAACAGAAGACAAGCAAAAACAATCCCATGATCTTCGTATTCCTTATTTCTTTCTGCATGGATACCGGTTCCATGCGCCAATTTATCTTTTCATAGAATTTCATTTGCATCTTTATGGCCAGGGCGGTGTTAAGGTAAACAAACCCGCCGAAGGCCATACCGGCTAAAATAAGCAATGCCGCAATGAATAGTAGGTCCATCTTTATTTCCTTTCTTTAGCTAATGGCCGTTAATTTCATGTTTTTGCAAACAACATGCGCAGGGAAACAAACAGCAAGAATATGGCAAACCCCTTTCTTAACAAGGGCTCCGATAGATCCTGCACCAGGTTTGCTCCCAGCAATCCGCCGACAAAAAAACCTATACAGATAAAACCGGCCATGCCCAGCTTTACATTACCGCCCTGGTAATAACGCAGCGCCGCAAGAAGCCCTATAGGAGGCACCATAAGCGCTAAGGTCGTGCCTTGGGCCTGGTGTTGGGTAAGCCCGAAAATAAAAACTAAAGCCGGGATTAAAACTATCCCCCCTCCGATCCCGAGCATCCCGCTTAATACCCCGGCAATTAACCCCAGGATAATATATAATACCTGTGCCATGATCATCCTCCTCTTAACTTTTGCTTCTTATTTCTTGCGGCGCGATCACCGAACCGGAAACAACCATCTTAAGGGCCTCCTCCACCGTCCATCCCGGTTCAATAGCCGCGCTTTCCTTAACTATGAAAATAAAACCGGTGGTGGGACTGGGGACATTCGGGACAAAAACCCGCAGCATAGGTTCGCCGCCAGCCTGATCAATGATCCTTCCGGTTACAAAACCCATGGCCCATAATCCGTTATTATTCCAGTCAACCAGCACAACCCTTTTAAAAACCTCTTTGCCTTTTTCGCCTGAAAAGCTTTCTGAAAACTGCTTGCCGAGCTGATAAATAACTTTTACCAGCGGTATACGCTGAGAGATCCGTTCTATAAAATGGAACAATCTTTTCCCGATCACATTGCTGACGATCAAGCCGATCAGGTATAGGCACAAAAGCACTAACAATATCCCCAGGCCGGGGATCTTACGGACTTCAAAGAACCGGTTAAAAAAGACCACCACCCGTTTATCGATCAATAAATACAGCAGTTGGATAGCCAGGATACATAAAAAAATCGGGATGATAGCCAACAGGCCGCGTAATATATATATGCGGATATGCTTAAAAAAGTTCTTCATAAGGGATCACCTCTTGCATGTTACAACTCTATCAACTCGTAATCAAGGCTGCCCAGGCCTATATCCCGGGCATAACTTAACTGTCTTAAACCATCCTGATCAGGATGAGTGGATTTAAAGATATCTTTTCCGCAGGCCTTGTTGACCAGGTCAAAGCTGGCCTTGTCTATGCTCACAGGATCGCTTGATGCCAGCATCCCGACATCCGGAGCTATCCGCGGATTCTCCATCCCCCAGCAATCGCATTCCTTATTTATTTTAACGGCAAAGTTTATGAACCCAACCTTGTTTTTCTTATCTTTAAGCACAGCCAGGCTGTACTCAACCATCTTTTCCTGCACCTTGTCCCCTGCCCCGAAGTCAATGAACATGGCCATGGTGGGACAAATAGCCAGGCAGCTTGCGCAGCCGATACATTTTGAGCTGTCAACCACCGACTTATTATCCACGATACAGATCGCCCCTGCGGGGCAAACCTTTTCGCATTCGCCGCAGCCAATGCATTGATCGGCATGGACTACAGGCGCCAGGTCACAATGCTGTGCTAACTTTCCTTCCCTTGTAGCGCAGCCCATCCCGATATTCTTCAAAGCACCCCCGAAACCGGTTAAAATATGCCCCTTGAAATGATTGACCGCAACCATGGCCTGGGTGTCAATAAAAATACGGGCCAGCTTGGCGTTCTTGATGAATTTCCCCTCAATCCGCACAGAAACAACGTTTTCTTTCTTAGTATCATCCGGAATAATAACTTCAGCTGCGCACGCCTCCCTGGTAAACCCATGCTCACCGGCAAGCTTCAAATGGTCGGCGGAGTTCAGGCGCCTTCCCCGATAAAGAGTATTGGCGTCCGATAAGAAAGGCCTGCCTCCTTTTTGGGATACCCCGTCGCAGATTACGCGCACATGCGCAGGGTTTACAAAACCGGTATTCCCCTCCTCCCCGAAATGCAGCTTCACCGCCACGTTATCTTTTTTACGGACAAAATCCAGGCAGCTGCTTTCATCCAAAAGCCGCTTAAGTTTTTTATTAATTGCCTGAAGGCTATCCGAACCTTCCACGGGGATAAAATATACCCGGCTTTTCATGATCGGAGCCTCTTGATAAGCCAGGCCATATTCACGCCTAAAGCGCTCATAGTATTTAAGCCCTCTTTATCCTCTTCTACCTGGCCGATCTCTCCTCCGATACCGATATTCCAATATGATGAGCCGACAATGATCATCTCCCCTATCGTAAAAAAGTGGTTTATCGTATCAAAAACATGGATCGCCCCACCCCTTCTAACTGCAACGACCGCAGCCCCTGCTTTACGCTTAAGCATATTATCATTAGCCCGGCTGACCATGCCCGCCCGCTCGATCAGGGCTTTTGTGTTGGAAGTGCAATCGGCAAAGTATGTGGGCGAGCCTATTATGATCCCATCCGACTGCTCCATTTTTCCGATATATTCATTTACCGGATCATCGGTTATCGCGCATTTCTTATCCTTTGCAACAAAACATTTTCCGCAGGCAAGGCACCCCTGGAGCTTCCGGCCGGCAAGGCTGATAAGCTCGGTTTTGATCCCCTCCCCCTCCAACTCTTTAAATACTTTCTTGATAAGGATAGCGGTGTTACCGTCCTTGCGCGGGCTACCGTTAAACGCGACCACTTTCATCGCCTTAACCCTCCTCTTTTCTAGAAGTAAATTTTGCCCTTCCAATAATCTGTATATTCAACTTCGGATATCCCGCCATCATTATTTTTATCCATCTGCCGGAAATATTCCTTAAACTGCGAATCGGATTCGGTTTGCGTAATCTTAGAGTCCTTATCCTTATCCGCGGCCTGGTACATTGTTGTATTATCAGCCTCAAGCTCATTTAAATCAATAACTCCGTTCTTATCTCTATCCAACTCATTAAATCTCTTTGACTGATA
>JAHFFQ010000131.1 GCA_023247875.1 Candidatus Omnitrophota bacterium
TCTTTCTGATATCTGCCTGATTCTCCCCTATCCCGGCGGTGAATATCAAGGCGTCTAATCCGCCCAGCACTAAAAGATAGGCGCCGATATATTTCCTGATCCGGTAAACAAAAATATCTATGGCTAAGGCCCCTCTTCTATTGCCTGCCTTAGCCTCTGCCTCCAGCCTGCGCATATCATTACTGATGCCGGAGATCCCCCTTAACCCGCTTTCCTTATTTAAGATCGACTCGATCTCTTTTATATCCAGCTTATTCTTGCGCATAATGTGCGTAACCAAAGCAGGATCGATATCCCCGCACCTGGTGCCCATTACTAACCCCTCCAAAGGGGTAAAACCCATGCTGGTATCAATGGATCTGCCTTTATCTATCGCGGTAATACTGCAGCCGTTGCCCAAATGACAGGTAATCAGCTTTAATCGGCTAAGCGGTTTTTTTAGAATGCGGCCGGCCTCCAAAGCAACATAATGGTGGCTGGTGCCGTGAAAACCGTATTTTCTTATCCCCTGCTTTTTATAATACTCATAGGGCAGGCCGTAAATATAGGCATGGGCGGGTATGCTCTGGTGAAAAGCAGTATCAAAAACCGCAACCTGTTTTACTCCGGGTAATAATTTTTGACAGGCAAGTATGCCGGATAAATTCGCAGGATTATGCAGGGGGGCTAGGCAGCAGCATTCTTTAATCCCTTTGATCACCGCAGCGTCTACTACAACGGGCTTTTTGAATTTCTCCGCCCCGTGTACCACGCGATGGCCTACGGCCTGCACGGAATTGCTCTTATCCAGGATAACCTTTAATCCGGAATAATGATCGGGAAACCTTGAGCCTGTCTCCCCGATGTGCTCGATCAGGCCTTTAGCGACCAAGCGCTCCTCGGGCATCCGGAAGAGCTTGAACTTGATGGAAGAGCTTCCGCTGTTTATGACTAATATCTTCATTATTTCGCCCTTATCGCGGTAACCGCCGCGCAGTCAACGATATCCTCTACGGAACATCCGCGGGATAGATCGCTGGCAGGCTTATTCAATCCCAGAAAAAGCGGGCCTACTGCCCTGGCATTGGCTAACCTTTGTACCAGTTTATATCCGATATTCCCGGCTTCCAGGTTGGGAAAAATCAATACGTTAGCGCCTGCGCTTATAGGGCTCTCCGGGCATTTAATCTTAGCTACCTCCGGAACGATCGCCGCATCCGCCTGTATTTCTCCGTCCGCTAATAGCGAAGGGGACTGCTCTTTAAGTAAATTTAATGCCTCGGAGATCTTTTCCGCTGATTTCGTCTTCGCCGAGCCCTTGGTAGAATAGCTTAAAAAAGCTACTCTTGCCGTAAGCCCCAATACTTTATTGGCCAGCTCCGCGGCACAGAGGGCAATACATGATAATTGCCGGGCATTAGGATCGGGGATGATCCCGCAATCGGCAAAAATGAATGTCCCGTTATCCCCGTAAACGCAGTCAGGCACATCCATAATAAAACAACTTGAAACAATGGTAAAGCGCTCATCCATCCCGATACAGCGTATGCAGGCACGGGCCATATCCGGGGTAGTGTGGCTTGCCCCGGCGACCAAGCCTTCGGCTTTGCCTTCGCGGACCATCATTGCTCCGTAATAAAGCGTCCCTGAAAAAAGCTTCTTTACCGTATCCAGGTCAACATCCTTTGACTGATAGAGTTTATAATATTCTTCGATATACCTCTCCCTCTCCCGCTGGTCGATCTTATCCGGGGTCAAAAGCAGGGGTTCAGCCAATGACTCCAGCTTGATGATACGCGCTGCCTCGACAACGCGCTCATCGTCATACTCAGGCAGGATGATCCTCCTGGCTTTATTTCTGGCGAGTTGCCGGATCTTTTCTATGGTATTCATCCTAGATTCCTTTCAATATTTTTTTGAAATCAACATTCTCCTGGATCAATTTTACCACGGCTTCAATTTTATCCTTATCGCAGGGCCTTATCTTTACCGTCAGGTCATGCAGGCAGGTAGCCACATCATAGGTATCGGATTTGGCCAGTAAAACAGGGATCTGGGCCTTCTCCAGAAGATTCATTACCGGGGCCTCCGGCGTGATCCCGCAGGAGAGCACCATGCCGCACACCTTAAGTTTTTTATTTCCCGATTCACGAAAACAACTAAGCGCGCTCATGATCATATCCTCCCGGTCGCCGGGAGTAATCATCAGGCTATCTTCGCTGATATAGCGTACAGCGTCGGCCGGCTCCATTGCCGCGACGAACACTTTGGCGACAGAACGCTCCAGGTATTCCTTTCCGCAGATGACTTCAAAGTCAGTCTCCTCCAGGATCTGCTCTATTGTGGGACGGGCAAGCATCGGGTCATAAGGAAGTACGCCCAGCACATCGATCCCTTTTCTCTCCAGGCCTTTTCTGACAAACCCGCTGATCTTGGCGAATTTATCCGGGAGCACTTTGTTGACGATCACCCCCAATACTTTAACCCCTTCTTTTTCAAAAAGCGCCTTATTCAAAATTATCTCGTCGATCGGCCTGCCCACTCCACCCGAAGAGATGATGATCACCTTTGAGCCTAAAAGCTTGGCCACAGCGGCATTGGAATGGTCAAATACCGAACCAACCCCGGCATGGCCTGTTCCTTCGATCACCACCAGCTCCTGGTTCTTTGAAATCCTGCGAAAAGAATTCTGGATCTGCCCGGAAATGTTTTTTTTATCCGGCTTGGTGATATATTTTTCCGTAAAGCCTTTTTCTACCGCGATCGGGCTCATATCCTTAAGCCCGCACTTTATGCCGCAGACCTCCTCGATAAGAATAGAATCCTCGTCAATCTTTAAGCCCTCCTCCTCGAGGTAGCGCTGGCCGATCGGCTTGATAAAACCCACCTTGCCGAACTTCTGCTGCAAGCTCTTAATTATCCCCAGGGAGACCGTAGTCTTGCCGTCGTTCTGCTTGGTGGCGGCAATAAAGATTTTACGCATCAGAGGTTCTCTTCGATCTTACGCTTCAGGTCAAGCTTACTCAAAGCTCCCACAAGCTGATCCATAACCTTACCTTTTTTAAGGATAATAATGGTAGGTATTGACATCACCCCGTATTGGGTGGCTATCTTAGGGTTTGAGTCAACATCAATTTTACCGATCTTCATTTTTCCCGCGTATTCCTTAGCCATTTCCTCAACATAAGGGGCGATCATCTTGCAAGGGCCGCACCAGGCAGCCCAGAAATCCACCAATACAGGCAGATCCGATTCCAACGCCTCTTTTTTGAAATTGGCGTCTGTAAAATGTAAAGTACTCATAACTTTAATCCTTCTCATTAAAAGGGTTAATAAGATTGGCAAGTTTCTATAAATTAACACAAACAGAAGGGAATTGCAAGATTTTTTAGGCAGGCTGCCGAGGCTTGCCTATGAATATTACCTGAATAATGGCACTCTGACCGGCATGCAGTTTTCCGACGTGGGGGTTGACAATACCGCGCATCCACCGGCTTCTATGCGTTCTACGGGTATCAGTATACGACCGTTGTGAATTTGGATGAGACCAGGTGCATTAACGGCGGTAAGACTCCTAATGCCTCCAGGCAGTATACTTACTATATGTTGTATTATCCGGGTACGGGGCAGACCGACTGGCATTGTAATTATCCTGACAACGGAGCATCGTGTTTCGGCCTACCGCCTTAATCTCGTAGATTAGCCAGGCGAAAGCTTGGCCAATTGCTCCGAGTAATAGCCGGTTGTAAGCGCATCTAAAGAAGCGGCCAACTCCCGGAGTTTTAATTCTTTCTCAAATCTCTTCTTGCTATCCTCAATACTCAAATTATCCAGCTCCATTTTTACCCTTAACCTTTCATAATAAAGCTTATTCACCTGGTCCAGGATATCGTCGCGCAATTCAACCACCAACTAAGACCCTTGTAT
>JAHFFQ010000132.1:0-1577 GCA_023247875.1 Candidatus Omnitrophota bacterium
CGTGGGATATCATGATAAATGTTCCCTGGAAACCAGCCAGGTAATCCTTAAGCCATAACGCGGCGTTCAAATCCAGGTAGTTGGTCGGCTCATCCAGGAGCAACAGGTCATAATGATAAGTAAGCAGCTTGCCTAAAAGGCAGCGCATCTGCCAGCCGCCGCTCATCTGGTTTATGGGTCGGTTATGATCCTTCTCTTTAAAGCCCAGGCCTGAAAGTATCTTCTTGGCCTTGTGCTCCAGTTCAAAGTAACCCAATGTTTCCAGGTTATGCAGGACCTCCCCGTAACGTTTTGATCCGGCTTTATTTTCGGACTCGAGGGTTTCCTTCTCCTCTTTCAGGCGCATGATCCTTTCATCGCCTTCCGTCAATTCCGACAACACAGTATGTTCGGATTTGAAGCTCGCCTCCTGCGGAAGATAGCCGATATGCACCCCTTTATTTACTCTCACCTCTCCCTTAGAGGGCTCGAGCTCCTGCAGGATCAGGGAAAAAAGCGTACTCTTGCCCGCGCCATTCGGTCCGATAAGCCCGATCTTCTCCCCCTGATTTATATTAAGGGATATATCCTCAAAGAGGACCTTTGGCCCGTAACTTTTGGAGAGGTTGATAATATTTATCATATGGTTGTGAGATCCTTCGGCTTCGCCTCAGGATGATTCCGCTGAGACATAAAGATTCGGCTGAATCAAATTGCGCGGCGAGACTCTAGGGATTTGGAAAGGGTAGTGGCATCGGCATATTCAAGGTTAGAGCCCATGGGCAACCCTAAGCCGATACGGCTTAAATGCGCGCCCAATGGCTTAAGTAATTTAGTAAGGTACAGGGCGGTGGTCTCACCTTCGGTATCGGCATCGGTGGCGATGATTATTTCCTTGATGCTTCCCTCTTTTATCCTTTGGATAAGCCCCTCGATCTTGAGGTCACCGGGCCCTCTGCCTTCAAGGGGGGATATGGAACCCAGCAATACATGATAAACCCCCTGAAAATTCCCCGCCTTTTCAATTGCCGCCACATCCCCGGGCTTCTCAACTACGCAGACAATATCCCTGTGCCGCTGCAGGTCCTGACAGATCTTGCAGGTTTCTTCTTCACTAAGATTATTGCAGATCACGCATGAGCGTACATTCTCTTTTACCCTGGCCAATGACTCGGATAAAACCTTGATCTCGTCTTTAGAGGCGCCCAGAATATGGGCGACGATCCGCTCGGCAGAGCGCCTGCCGATACCGGGAAGTTTGATCAAAGATTCCATTAGTTTTTCTATTGAAGCGGTGTAATTGGCCATTAATCTTCCCTGACTATTCTTCCTCCGAACATGTCAAGCGCGGATTTAATAAAGGGGTTAGAGTGGGCATCGGTCTCCTGCTTTACCTGGCTAGCCAGGACAAAGTGCAGCCGCAGGCTTGCATTGCATGATTCGGAGACAGCTTTTTCAATGATCAATTTATTTTCCTTCCGCTCAAGGGACTCCTTATGCAGAGAATAATTCTTAGGAAACGCCACTGTCAAAACATCGCCCTGCACCCTGGTCGGCTCCCCTTCGCTCAAATATGTGGATACCGACATCTTGATCTT
>JAHFFQ010000132.1:1677-3896 GCA_023247875.1 Candidatus Omnitrophota bacterium
CGCACCCTGCGGGTCCTTTTGGATTATCTTATCGGTAAGGGAAAATAAAACATCCTGCTCAACCATGCCCAGCACAGTAATGGCGTCCTTAAGCGAGACCTTTTCTTTAGAGAAAGACACCAGTTGGTCCAAAACGGATTCGGCGTCCCTTAAAGATCCGTCGCTGCTTTTGGCGATCGCGGAGAGCACCTCCTTATCCACCGCGAGCTTCTCTTCGGCTACGATCTTTTCCAATTGAGCAATGATCTCAATGACCGGGATCCTCCTGAAATCCATGCGCTGGCAGCGGGAGATGATCGTAGGCATTACCTTCTGCGGATGGGTCGTGGCAAAAATGAATTTTACGAACTCCGGCGGCTCCTCAAGGGTTTTCAGCAGCGCGTTAAATCCATCCGGGGTTATCTGGTGCACCTCGTCAATGATATAAACCTTATATTTTCCCAGAGTTGGGGCAAATTTCACATTCTCGCGCAAGGCCCTTATTTCGTCTATGCCGCGGTTGGAAGCGCCATCGATCTCAATTACATCAAGAGAGCGGCCGCGGTTTATTTCTAAACATGAAGGGCATTTCTGGCAGGGCTTTACCGTGGGGCCCTCTTTACAGTTAAGCGTCTTAGCCAGGATCCTGGCGGTTGAGGTCTTGCCGACCCCGCGAGGGCCGGTAAAAAGATAGGCGTGGGCAAGGCGGTTCTTCTGGATAGCGTTCTTCAGGGTAGCCGTGATATGGGACTGGCCGACGACGCTTTCAAAATCCTGCGGCCGCCATTTCAGGGCGAAAACAGTGTAAGGCATGGTTTTAGAAATACATGGAATATCTTAAAACAAAAACGGATACCAACGCATAAACTACGCAGATCCAACCGAGCAGCTTGCGCCTTTTCATGATCTTTTCATGATAAGTGTAGATATTGCTCTCCAGCTTGGGAAAGATCTTAAATCGTATGCCGCCGACCTCTTTGGCAAGCTTGGTTTCAAGGACGTCGTATTTACGGTATCCCAGCAAAAGTATACCGATAAGAAACGACAGCGAACCGCTCCAGAAAACAATCTCGCGTAATATGTAAATAATAGTTTCTAGCTCCATTTTAACCTCCCCCTCCTCTCTTTGCCCATGACCCTATTGTAATCTCTGAATCTTTGCCGCCTTTTTCGGAGAGGCTGGGATTCGAACCCAGGGACCCAGTTGCCCAGGTCAACTCATTAGCAGTGAGTTGCTTTCGACCACTCAGCCACCTCTCCAGTATTTTATTTTCTCTTTTTCCTGAAGAAATCTTTCAGCAAAAAACTACACTGCTCTTTGAGAATCCCCCCGGATACTTTTACGCGGTGGTTTAATTTACCGTGATTAACTATATTAGTTACCGAGCCGCAGGCGCCGGTTTTAGGATCAAGAGCGCCAAAGTAGAGGTGTTTGACGCGCGCTAAGACCAATGCCCCAGCACACATACTGCACGGTTCAATTGTAACATATATACTGGTCTCGTTCAACCACTTTGTCCCCAGGAAATTGGCAGCACTCGTAATAGCGATTATCTCGGCGTGGGCTGTGGGGTCCTTTAGGCGCTCAACCTGATTATGGCCGCGGGCAATGATCTTATCCTTATGCACGATCACCGCGCCTACAGGCACCTCATCTTCCTTGAAGGCAACCTCTGCCTCTTTCAAGGCCTCCGACATATAAAGTTCTTCTGTCTTCCTCATAGATTTTTCGCATCCGGCGGGATTAATACGCATTAATTAAATGCGCCCAGCAGGAATCGAACCTGCAACAACTTGCTCCGTAGGCAAGTGCTCTATCCAATTGAGCTATGGGCGCGATATTCAAATTATTTTACCACATTTAAAGGATAAATCTATACGGAATTATTTAAGCGGTCTTCCAGATAAGATGTTTGTACTGGTCAAGCATGCGGTAGGTATTAAACTGGCCTGCGACGCAGATACACTCTATCATCATATCTATCCAGGCAGATGAGGTATCCGCCTTGCCCTGGCGGTTAGTCCTGTAATACAAGCTAACCAAATCCTCCAGGTTGCGGTAGAGCTCTTCGGAATCCTCATTCATATGCAGATCAAATTCATTGCCCACGCTATTCTCGCCGTTCTTATAACCAAAAAATACCCCCATCTTTCTGTCCGTTGCCTCCGCCACCCAGCCGTCAACGGTGCTCATCTGCAGGACCCCGTTCAAGATCGCCTTCATCCCGCTTGTGCCGGAT
>JAHFFQ010000015.1 GCA_023247875.1 Candidatus Omnitrophota bacterium
ATGTACAGATATAACCTGTGCCGATGTAAAAGGTGAAGGTGCAAAAACGCACCTGTTAAGTGCCGGGCAGAAAATCATCATTCACCCGGATACGGCGCATAAATTCTTTCACCATGATGTGGATGGCGGATGCAGGCTCATTATTTTTCAGCCATTCTCGGCTATCACTGAGAACATTAAACCCGAATGGGCGGTATCCACAAGCCCTGTAAGTTTCCGTATACTAGAAAATATTACAGGGCTGCGGCAGAATGCATCAATCGGCCAACCTCTCCGTGGCTGGTGGGGTCCGATTTCTGCCGCAGCCCTCTATTATTTTTTGCGAGGAACGAAAGCGCTTTCACCTGATCGGAGTATAGCCGGCAGCCCTGTAAATATAATGGCTATTTATCATTTAGGCGTTAAGCCGTTTATTAAGCGGATACAAAATGGGGTTGTAAAGATTCAAACAGGCTGGGGTGACATTGATGAAGATGACCGTAATTTCCTGCGCGCGCACCTGGGAATAAAGGATATGTCATTTATCGGGGAAGGGACTGGGGTGGTTTTTTATGAGAGCGGGGAGCATTATTATATACTTTCCGCTTCGCACGTAACCAATCCATTGGCATTCTCCCGCAGGGAATACAACCCTAATGTTATGGTAATGCTTCGAAACGGGATACAATTACAGGCCGAGGTCGTAACAGATACTTTTTTAACTTCATCCGTTGATTTAGCCATATTAAGAATTGAAAAGCAGGGCATACCGGAAGAAAATATAAGGATTATATCTTTAGCAGACGCGGCATTGGCATCCAAAGAGGCTATTCTCGGAAAACATGGAGTTATCCTGGGATATCCACTCGAACAAAATTCGTTGGAATTATATCAGGGGCGCATAGGATTAGAAAAGGAAAAGACCTTCTTTGGCCATTTTGAACAGCTAATGAGATTGGATATCGATTCAAAGCGCGGCACAAGCGGCGGACCGGTATTATTCCAGGGAAAGATCATCGGCATAGTGGGGGGCATCGGCAATCCGGGCATAACCACCTTTAGTTCTCTTGAGACGATATTGCTATTTTTGCAGGATATTGTTGATGGAATTGCGTTTGCATGCGATGATTTTTGCGATGACGCCGGCAGAAATGCGCTGCGGGAGGCAATGAACCTGGCAGGCAATATCGGTTTCGACGACAGGTATATTTTTAACAGGCGCCTGCTTCCTAAACTAACATTTCTTAGGAGGTTTGGTATCCCCGGGATTGAAGATTTCCTGGAAAGAGTTCCGAACGTAAAAAACATTGGCCCTCAGGAGATCGCAAGGGCATTTGAGATCATCCGTAACGCGTTAAGAAAGATTTCCGCCTTATCTGTGGATTCTTCAGAGTCGCCGCTAATTTTTGCAAAAGGCGCATTACTGGTTACTCTTGGTATAGGTTCCAGGAGTCTTGACGGATTTTCTTTCTTCAGCAGGCAAAATGGAGTGTCCTATCTATCGGGGCCGGAGGCGGATTCTCCTTTGCTGAATAATAAAAAACCATCCGGCAATAGAAAACAGGCAGCTGTTGATAGAGCCGGCAGGCTTATGAATGAAGCCTTTGTCTTATGGAGAGAAGGTAGGGGTATAGAGTCCAGGAATAGAGTCAAGCAGGCTAGAAAGATTTTATCCGGTCATCCTGATTTATTACAATGGTTGGGCTTGAAATGTTTTTATCTAGGCGAAATAGATGAGGCCTTAGATATTTTTGAGGAGGTTAGAAATATTGACCCCGATATCATAGATGCGTATATTGATCCGGCGCGGCTGCTTCAGCATTTGGGAAGATACGAAAAGGCAAACGCGCTTTTTATTAAGGCTTTAAGCTTGGAAGAGAAGAGGGAGAAACGCGAGATTGCCAATTTATTTAAAATAAGCGGTTACTTAGGGATAAACCTGTTTTACCTGGGAGAATTAGAAGAAGGGCTTAGCAGGTTGCGGGAGGCCGCAGGATATTTTGAAGGATCGGAAAGGTATGAAGAGGCTGAGTTGCTGGCATATTTAAGTAATATTATAATAGATTACGTTTTACTGGATAGATTATCGGCGGAAAAGAGAGAGGAATATTTAGGCGAAGCTATTTTAGCGGCAGGCAGGGCGCTCATCCTGGCTAAAGACCTTAAGGATATTGCTGTAAGTGATACGACTTTTAGCCTGGCCAATTTTTCCTTGGCAAAAATACACTTTCTTAATAAAGATTATGATTTAGCCCTGCCCGTAATTATAAAAGCCCATCAATATGCTCAAAAATTCGGAGGAATCCTGCAATTACAGATCCAAGCCGTATGGGCAGCTTGTTTGGAAAAGTTAGGCTTGCTGCAAGAAGCTGAAATTGAGGGGTTATTAAAACTAAAGAAAGATACAGAATGGGAAGAGCATTTATTTGATTTATATCTCCAATTTAGCGGAATTTTAGGCAGGGTAACGGGAGAAAAGCTTGATAATCAGGCAGGAGATGCCCCCGAAGGATTAAATATAAGCGATGATCCTCATAAAATAGCCGAAGAATTTATCAGGCTAGCGTTCCTGTCAGCAAGTCTACGGGTAGCCGATGAGAAAGAAGGCATGATGGATTTGACTACCTTATTTGATGTCGGTAAACTTCGGGAAGATGTGGAGGAATCAAGGCAAAGAGCCAGCGATAGATTTAACTCAGAAATGCAAAGGGTAAAATTACCTGATTCTATCTGGCAGTTCCAGCCGGTAATGGTGATGGAAAGCGGAAGAACAAAATTACAGTTGCAAGTTAACTACAAGTGGCAGGTGAATATTTCCGGAGTAATACCTTTATTCCCTCTGCCCTGGTCGGAAATCCAGCGTCGTCTAAAAAAGGGGTTATTCGGAGCTAAGGCCAAAGCAAAGAATATTGAGAATATTGATGAGGTAAAAGAATTGATAGAGCAGGCGGTAATGTTTGGGGTGCGTTTCCAAGATTTAGAAGGCGGCTGGCATTATCTATATTATGAGCCAACCCAACGTAAAATATATATCGTGGTTGTAGGCAGGGAAGGCATAATGAATATCTCTGAAATCCAGGATAAAGATAGATTAGCCTACATCTTTTCTATTGAAACAGGTATTGCGTTAAGCAAGCTAAAAACAGAGCTCTTGCCTATTTTGAGCGGAAAAGACGAAAAATGGCTGGAGTTTGAGCTTAAACAACTTGGCCATGAGCAGGTGGCTAAAGTAAGAAGAATATTACAGGCAGAGAGGAAAGAATTATTTTACTGCCTGGGAACCTCTGGCTTTTGGGTGGTTGAAACGGAATCTTCCGAAGCCGTAGTTATTGACAAGCATAAAAATTATATTAAGCTGCTCGACTTAAGTGGCGATCCGGCTGAAGAGAACCTTGGAGATGTGACATTTTTGATTGAGGCAGGTAGTAGTATATGTGAATCCGCAACCAGTTCGCCTGTTTATAATAACCAGGATTTAGAATCAGCCCTGCATAGAATTGGCGAAGAAATCGAAAATGGCGATTTAGATAAAGCATTAGAAGATACCAAGTTTATACTTGAACAACATAGAGGCAATATAGATGCCATGTTTACGCTGTCTGTGATTCTGAAAGCAAAAGATATAAAAGACAGGAAAGAGAAAAAAGTATTAAAGGGGCGCGATATAGACGCACCGATGGTGATTGTTAACCAGCCCGACAGCCATATCTACGAGAAGATCATGGGATCTTTAGAATCCTTAGGAAAAGAATTACACCATTATTCCGGTGGTAAAACAGCGGGTGAAATAAGGGCCATAGATGACATTTTGTTCCATCAAACATTGAAAATTGAGTTCCCTTGGACCGTATTAACTGTTAAGACAGAATTCATGGGACAACTATTTGGCGGGAGGGTGGGTTTATTATTAGATTTACCTGAGCCGATAAGCATAATTTTTTATGACAAATTTATAGAGTGCCTCATGCGCTTGGGGAAAGTTTGGCCCGAGTTATTGCAACAGATTCTTGAGGAAATGATGCTTTTCAGCAAGGCGGAATTAGATGGCTTTAGAAGAGGTTGCCTCACTGATGAGGAGCGGGAAGATTATGCCATCCGTCATTTGTATAAAATTAAGGGGGTAGACGGGCCGGCTTTATGGTTTTTGCGTAACCTCATCAGTGATTATGCCTATTATACCGCATATGGGAATGAGGCGTGGTTAATTAACCAGATTGATTATGCGTTACGGGACTTATTTCAGCCGGAAATTTCCGCTGAGATCCGCAGCAAAATTATCGGAAGAGAGAAGGCACTAGTTACGATGTTTAGGGCGGGAGGATATGCCAGCAGCCCTGTTAATAATTGCAGAAGGCAGCCTACTGCCTTCCCGTTAAGTCCAACTATTTACGGAGCAATATTGCGTGGTTTATTTACGCAAAGGATCGTCAATGAATCTATCTTTGCTCAAGGCGTCGAAGCAAACGCCGGCAGTGCTTTGTCGGGGATAAACTTTATCAGGGCTCCGCCGCTTGTCTGGTTAGATAAAATTACCTTACTTATAGCTGTTGCACTTGTATTTCCCGCCTGCGCTCACTTCGGGAATATCCAAACGCAGTCTTTCAGCCAGCCGTCAAAGCCTGCTTATACCCAGGACATGCCTGCGCCCGCAGAAGATTCTGCTAAATATTCAACCCAGGAAATAAAGTTTTTGCTTGATGGGTGCAGGTCTCTTGAAGTAGTCAAAATTGGCAGGCCCGCAGTTGTGCCTCTTGTCCGTATCCTCTTAAACAGAACTAATCCTGTCCTTACACGCGCAAGCGCTGCCTGGTGCCTGGCAGAAATCAAGGATCCTCTTGTCATACCTATCCTTATCAGGACCGCCAGGGAAATCGCCTATGACGATAAAGAATGGATGCCCCTGGTAGAGATCATCCGTGCCTTAAGAGAACTCAAAGCAAAAGAGGCGCTCCCCTTTCTTAAGGCATTAAAAGAAGCAAATGACCCGAAAAAACCAAAAACACCCAACTCCTCCCTGATCATATATTACTGCTGCGAGTATGCCATAAATACAATTAATGCCGCGCAATCTCCCGTAAGAGGAATGGCTATGAGTCTTGCCTCCAGCCCAGCCTCCGGAGAAGACTTTCGAGAGGAAGCGATTGAGAAGCTTTCTGCCGATGAAAGAGGAAAAGTTCACATCTATGACAATATCGCCGTTTCTCTTGGCAGGATAAACGATGCCATGGAAATATTGACGTCGTTAATAGAAAATACCCCGCAAATATTTGTAAGGAGATTTAAAAGAAACAGAGTTGCAAATCTTCCGCATATGCCGGTAAGGCTGCAGCTGCAGCAAATTAAAAGGATACGTTCCTCATTGGAAAAAGCCTCAATAATTTTAGGTAAACTTATTGGAACGAAGGGGGAAAGAGAGGTAAAACGGGCGCGTAAAGAAATCGACCTGATCTTAAGCGATTTGAATAAAGAGATATCCCGGGAAGCATTGCTTAAAAGATTAAACGGGACAAGAGCATTATTAAAGAAAAGGGCAGGCCGTTTAGCCAGGCAGCAGAAAAGCGTTTACAATAGCCTGAGGTGCCTTGACATCAATTATAAGATTCAGGTAATCATGCGTAAGCTGTTCTTATCGCAATTATCAAAAGGCATTATTTCCAGCAATGCCTGGGGCGCCTATGTCCCGAGACAGGCCAGGGAATATATAAGCCGGATTGTCGGAGGAGGATTTGTTTCCGGGCAGCTAGTGTCTTTAAACGGGAAAGCAGTAAGGGTGAGGATAAATTTACCGGAAGATTTTAGCTTGGAGGATGCATATAGCCATATAACTGAGAGAGCTACCCGAAAAGGAACCAGAAGGCTGGTGCGTGTAAATGATTATCCCCGGCCGCCGGAAACAATTATCGGGGTGCGCAATGTTTTAGAGGAGCTTACCGGCAGCAGATACGTGAAAGTCAAAGGACGCAAAGACATTTTTACAGCTTATCGCAATACCATGCAAACCCGTAAGATTCTGAAGAAAATATTAGAATTGAGAGAGCAAGTGTATAGGCTAAGCAGGGAGACAAAAGGGATAGAGACTTCTTTTGAAATCACGCTTATTAGAATCGGTCTTGATACCAGACAATACACGGGATTTATTCCCCTAAAGGACAAAACAGGAGTTTACGCTGGTTTCGTTATCTATAATACTATGGCAAGCGTAGGAAATGTCTTAAAAACAGTTATGCTTCCAGTTGAAGCATCTTTAGCCACAAGCCCGTTGCTGACCACTTTCGGCATGGCTGTAGCGAGTCCGATAAATCGCGGGAGCGGGATCATTATGCACATAAGTTCTCTTCCTTCGCGATTCGGCATTGGAGATTTAGGGCCTGATGCCTATGAATTCGTCTCAAACATTTTTGAGGCCAAACAGGCATATTGGCAGATACTCCCGCATACGCCCATTGGGGCAGGGTACTCTCCTTTTAGCAGCCCGTCGGCTTTCGCGACTAATGAGCTTTTTATCAGCCCGGATCTGCTGCTTCAGGATGGCTTGCTTAGCAGAAAAGACCTGGGAGAGATCCCTGTTTTTCCACAAGAGTATGTGGATTTCCCGCAAGTCATTAAATACAAAGGTAGTATTCTAAACTTAGCCTACCGCACCTATAGCCGGGACGCCGGACAGGAAGAAAGAAAAGATGTTGAAGCTTTCTCTTCCCGGAATTCAGGGTGGCTTGACCCTTACTCGTTGTATGTGGTCATAAAGAGTATCAATAACGGGCTTCCTTGGTATAACTGGCCGGACGAGTTCAGGAAAAAGGACGCAGGCGTTTTGAATAATGTCAGGGAAAAATATTTACGGCAGTTGGAAGAAGTTAAATTCCGTCAGTTTATCTTTACCAAGCAGTGGCTCATCCTAAAAAGCCTGTATGAGGCATCCGGAATAAAAATGATAGGGAACATGCCTATTTATGTAAATGACGACAGCGCCGACGCCTGGTGGCATCCTGAGGTCTTTTTGATCGATGAAAACGGGCGGCAGCTGTTTCTTGCCGGTGTTCCTCCGGATTATTTCAGCGCGACAGGACAGCTCTGGGGCAATCCTGTTTATAATTGGGAGTACCTTAAGGAAACAGGGTATAAATGGTGGATAGAGAAGGTAAGGCAAATCCTTAAATACTGCGACCTCTTCGTGGTTGACCATTTTCGCGGGTTTAACGCTTACTGGAGAGTTCCCTATGGAGAAAGCACGGCCTTGAACGGAGAATGGGCCGAGGGGCCGAGTGATGCTTTTTTTGAAGCACTGTTAAGGGAGCTCCCCGATCTGCCCATAATTGCGGAAGACCTGGGAGTCATCACTGATGATGTCCGCAGGACAATGCAACGCTTCGGTTTCCCCGGGATGAAAGTATTACATTTTGCCTTTGGGAACAAAAAAACAAATATGCTGGATAATCCCTATTTGCCGCATAATTATACCGATAATTTCGTAGCCTATCCAGGCACGCACGATAATAGTACTACCCTGGGATGGTGGAAGGAGGACGCGGGCAGGCGGGAAAAAAGAAATTTTGCCTGGTATCTGGGAGAAAAGGTCAGCAGGCTTAATGTGAACTGGAAAATAATAAATATGGCGATGGCCTCGTGTGCAAGGGCCGCGATCTTTCCTATGCAGGATATATTGGGCCTGGGTGCTAAATTCAGGATGAATATTCCCAGCACATCGGAAGGCAACTGGTTGTGGCGTATGAAGCCAGGAGCATTCGGGGATAAGCTGCAAATTAAACTCAGGAGGCTTACGGAAAGATGCGCAAGAGCCACCTCGTTTACTTGCTCCAGCCCCGTTGTCTCCAGAGAGACCATTAAAATATTGAGGGACAACTCAAGAGAAGCAACTGTTAGGATAGACGAAGGGTTTATCCGTGCGTTCGAGAAGAGCATTGAATGGTTTATCGAGAGGCTGAAGAAATCCACGGCAGGCACAAGGGGGACAACCCTGCATATTACAGACGAACGCGACGGGAAAGGCAATATTGACTACGACAAATACTGGAAAACCGTGATGAGCGCCTGGAGCGCTGAAGAACGCATCGAATACCTTAAGCGCAGATACGAGGAAACTTTATCCGGTAAGATCTTATCCGAAGAATTAAACGACGCGGTAGTTGCCTTAATGGCGCAGGCATACGCGCAGTATATAAAGAAAAATTTTCCGCCTGATTTATGGGGCGAGTTTGTAGGGTTTGATAACCGTTTCTTCTCCCGGGAATACGCTGATTTGATAACCCGGGTGTTGACAGCCAACGGGATCAGGGTGCTACGCGATAAAGGTAACCAGCCCACGCCTACCCCGGTATCTTCTTATATGGGTTACATTAATAACCTCGCCGGATCAATAGAAGTTACCGCCAGCCATAATCCTCCCATCCATACCGGGATTAAATCGGCAACGCATTACGGAGGCGTAGATACCGATGATATATCGGATAAAGTTTTGGATGAAGTGCTGGCGCTTTATAGCGGGGGAGGGGAAATAAGACTGGCTTCGCTCATAGAAAATAGCCGGATCGCAGAAATTGATGCAAAAGAAATTTATTTCGATAACTACGTAAGCAAGCTTTATACTCCGGAAACAATTCAGGCCATAAAAGAAGCGATGCAAAGAGGGGCAAAGTTCATCTTTGACGCCATTTGCGGCGTGGGCGGTGAGACCATGGAATATTACCTTGACAGGCTGTTTGCCGGATTTAGTTGGAGAGACAGCGTAATCATCATCAACAAAGAATTTGATCCCGCGATGAAAGGCATAGTTAAGCCCGATCCTTCCATAACCGATACCCTTAAATTTACCGGAGCCCTGGATGTATTGGCAGAAAATCCGGAAGTTCTCGTAAGCATTACTGCCGATATGGACGCCGACCGCATTGGCACTGCGGTAATTATCCCTGACGGGTCTGTGGCTTTAGCCAAGAAATTCGGCCTGGAAGTAAAGACTATCCTGGGGGTCAACATAGTTTGTTTTACGCCCAACCAGATCTTCACGCTCATCGCCTATGAAAGGATAGCGGAGTTTATCAAGCTTAATGCGGGAACGCCTGACATTAGTGCCGTAGAGCCGGGACTGTTAAAGTCCCTGGTCTCCAAGCTGCATATTATTACAAGCGTACCTACTTCAAGAATTGCCAAGGCAGTGGTCGAATCGGTTGGGGGAGTCGCACATTTATTAGAGGTGGGATTTAAGAATTTAGGCAAGGAGGCAGTGGTTGTTGAATTAGAAGATGGGAGCGCTGTTATCATTATCCTGATGGAAGAGAGTGGCGGCGGCCAGATCGGTTTATTAACAGGCCGCGGAGCAAAGAATAGCGCAACCCATAAGGATAAAGACACCTGCACTCTTGGGCTGGCGCTCTACGGGGTTACCTCCAGGCTGTATCTGGAAGATAAGAATCTGGTAGATTTGTATGTTGAAATGGCTGAAAACCTGGGAGGGCTGTTTTATTATGAGCGCGTTGACGCCGAAGGACTATCCGATGAATTGAAGCAGTCAATATTGGACAAAAGAATGATGATTCTTGAGGACAGAGAAACGCTGCTGCGAGTTTTCGGCAAAGAAGAAAAGGATTTGTTGGGTTTAAGTAAGATAACCTTAGAGAACGTGAAATTGCTGGTTAAGAAAGAATCGGGCGAATGGGTCATTTATCATCCCGAAGCCAGAAGGTATGAATTTAAAGACGGGGAGGCAATTGCAGTATTCTTTGCCGGCGGCGGACCTATGGTAACCGTCTACGGCAGCACGGGAAGGCTGAAAACCTGGTCTTTGATCAGGCCGTCAGGCACGGAGAATACCGTGCGCATATATTTAGAGGTATTTGAGGATTTTGATAATCCTCATCCGGAGCATCTTTACGAATACTATGTACGGTTATTTGATTATCTGGGCCTTCTTGGCCATCACAGCGCACTCATAAAAAAAGTCAACGATAAATACCTTGGTGCCGCCAGCCCGGTTTCGCCCGCAGTCATCAGATTCCTGATTTTAGCGTGTGTCGGATTTATATGTTTTGATTACTGTTCGAAGATCCCTGGAATGTGTAATATTGAGCCAGGATACATTTTACTGGTAATAATAGCAGGCATTATTATTTTATTACTTCCAGGGAGATACATCGCCACCGTTAAGGGCATAGCTGATCTGCCGCAGCCAAATAAGTTGAGGGACGGCTTTGAAAGAGGCAAAAGGCAGGAAAAAGAAATGTATATTGATTATCTTTTGTCGGCGGTAGAGGAGGATTATTCCACGCAGATATTAAAAGGATTCTTAATGTGGAAAACCACAGGCACTAATAACACCAATAACCCTGATGAAATTGAAAAGATTGTTGAGCCTATAATAGCGCAACCCGGAAATCACGCCCTGTATGAATATTTGAATTTAGGCCCGGTGGAAACCAGTTCAATTGGCCCGTCGCTTGACATGTTTTATTTCGTTAGTCGCTCTGTAAAATCTCTGGAAGAAGGCTATTACTATCATATAAGGTGCATCTATGAGAACAAGTCTACGCAAGGATCCGGTAAAGAAGAAGATTATGTGCGCCAGCGATTTATTTCTGTCAGTCATTATATGGAATTATTGCCTGAGTCGGGTGGTAAATTATGGCGTAAATTCGTCTTGCCTGATTGCATCTCTGATAAAGATGCATTGAAATTACGGCAAATAATAGATTCTTTTAAGCAAAGGCGAAAAAGAATGTTTAAGGCGGATTCGGCGCTTAGCCCCGTAACTACGCTATCAGCAAGAAAAGAAGGACCGCCCCTACCGTGGCTAGTGCGGAATCCCATCAATAGCGCTTCGCCACTCCTTGTCCTTAATAAGCCTGACTGCAGCGACGCAAACTCCCCACTTTATGCAGAGGCATGCTGCATTGACGCAATAATACAAAGGATCTGGCAGGGGATAGCTAATGGCAATGATGAGGTAACCTATAGTAATATTAAAGCCGCAACAATTGGCGCTACCTGGGATGCGTTGGCTCAGGGGAAAATCTCCACCATTCATGAGGTAAGGGATATTTTCAATAAAACTTTGTTTTTTGACTGCAGATTAATCGCTGCTGATTATGATGACAGCCTTTGTTATGCCCACAGGCCGATAACAGAGATGCCGGATACGCGTGAAGAGATCTCCCGCCTGGTAGAATTAATACTTTTTGTCATATCTACGGGGCATCCTCAAGAAAGCCTGCACAGGATTTGCGGACAGTATATTGCCAGGGAGGAGAGGATTAGAAACAGGGAACGTATTCATTTCCATTGTGAATTAGGAGGATGCGTATGCGCCTATGATAAATCCGGCAACCTTGTTTTGTTCGTAGAAAAAAGCAGAAAAATAGATGAAAGCTTAAAGGATGAGATAATCACAGTCATTATTGAAGTCCTGAAAGAAGCGGGCCTGATTGCCCGGCTCAAAAAGATAGGTTCCATAAGCCAGGAAGAGCGCGCAGGCGATTTTATATTCATATCTCCCAGATATTCGAAAGTCACATTAGGGTTTGTAGGTGTGGATTTACAGAACCAGAGGTATGCCGTTGGCAAAATGCTTGAGCCCTTATTAAGCAATATCGGCAGTAGACTGAGGGAAAAAGGCGACAAGCTGCATTTTCCTATTTCAAGCGTATCCATGGATATAGGTTTGTCAGAGAAATTAGATTCGCTTCAAGAATTAATGAAGGAACGCGGGATAAATCCGGCGCAAACAGCTATTTTAGGTGACAGCGCCAATGATCTATCGCTGTTTGGGCTTGTCGAAAAAGGCGCCCTTGTTTTCTGCGCTAATCCCGAAGGTTTCCCGGAACTTGAGCGGGATGAATACAGCCAGTTGAAAGAAAAAGTCATCTTTATAACCGGTCCTCCTGCAGTGGGCAGGGTATTGCGGGCATTAAGAATAATAATAGAAAACAGAGGTAGTTCTTTTGCCGCCAACAGCCCTGCTCAAAATCTGGAACAGATTCGCCCTCATGCTTCTCTGGCCGGTAGACCCATTGTTGCCGTGTTTGATGTCCATGGGACGCTGCTTCAACCCACCTGGAAGGAAGAATACGCCTTAACCTGTTGTTTACTTACCGGAAAGACTAGGCAGGGAGCGATGAAATGGGTATCCCAAAATGCTATCCATGTGCCCGAGTTGGTTATCATACATAAATTAGTTCAGCTTTCAGGTTTATCAGAAGAACGCGTGAAGCAATGCCTCATTGCAAAACGAAGATTCTTGCGTGAAATTGATATTCCCAGTGCCAGGCCGGGGGCCCTGAAGATCGTAGAATATTTGTACAAAAAAGGCGTGCCCGAGGTATCCACCAGCGGTTCAGACAAGTCGCTGGTAATCCGCCAGCTCGAATCAACCGGTTTTCTTCAGTTTGTTCCGGAAGAGATGATTATCGGCGGGGATGATATCCTGCTTTCTACTCCACGGCTGGAAAATAAGGGGCATTATCGTAATCTGGTCTTGGAGGGCCTGAAATACCATTTTCCTCAGCATATCCTGCTTTATTTTAATAACTGGATTGACGGCGTGAAGTTTGTCATTGAGCAAGGTGGAATTGTATTTGGATTGCCTGAAGGAGAGGGCGAGGAATATGAAGCAAACCGTAGAGCATTAATCGATGAAGGAGTAAATTATATTCTCCCCGGATGGGACGTACAAGAGGAAATCTTTCAATTGCTTGATATTTCTAAAGAATGCCAGCGCAAGCAGAGAGTAAACCCGATTTTTGAAGAAAAGGCAAGAGAGATACCGCTTATCCTGCCTGCGCCAAGAGTCGGTCCATTGAGCCTGCTCATCGATGTCAGCGTTGATTTAAAGACGCTTACCTATCACGAAGTTATTGATGACACAGGAGTTTTCCGCCGGGACGGAATCGTGGAATACGGGAGTCTTCAGATGCGGCCTATTGTTACTTTCCCCAGCTCGTATTTGCTTTCTCCCGAACGACATATGCAGGCGCATTTTAAAGATGAGGTTAAACAGTCCGTAGAGCGGATTTGGCCGCAAGGCAAGCGTTATACGAGGTATGGCGGGATAATTGTTTCCTGGGACAAGGAAGTGGATAAGGATGTTTGGACGACAAATATCGATACCGTCTATCTGCATAAGTGCCTTGAAGAATCGGGTTTGCTGGAAAATTCAAACATAAAGAGAGCCATTGAGATAGGAACAGGCGGAGGTCATATTTCCATTTTACTGGCCTGGCGCATACCCACGCTTGAAGAAATATTAATCAGCGATATCAGCTTCTATGCCTTACGGGCGGCCAAACGCAACATCATGCCCTACCTTATGCCTGCTCGCAGATTGAGGACGTATTTAGGTAAAGGATTCGGCGCTATGCCGAAAGGCAGGGCGGATATTATTGTAGTGAATCCTCCGTATATACCGTCGCCGCCTTTTGATACGCGCGCCCATAATGATCCTTACCGCGGCACCGGACTCATCAGGGAGGTTTTGAAAGATGGGATACACTGGCTTAATCCCGATAATCCCGAAGCAAGCATAGTGATAAATATAAGTTCACTGGCCGGGCAAGATGTTAGGGTTTATCTTGATGAATTCGGCCTCCAGTTGGACATAGAGATTCTTGGGCAGGAGCTGAAAGTACCGCTTAAAATAAGTTCTATTACGCAGGAATGGAAGGATTGGCTGTTGGAGCAAGGAGGCTTAGAATATTATGCTGATTGCCCCGAAGACCAAGAGCCGTATTGGCACATTCTGCAGGCATACCGTATCCGCCCTAGAATTGTGTCCAGCCCCGCTGCTTATACGTTTAAGGTATTCGGTTCCCTGGTGGAGACCTTCGGTAGTTCGGCAAGGTGCCTATTGGGAAGCGAGTCCTTTACCGGGGGGATAAGGATAATTTCACATCTTTCATCGGGCATATCAGCGTCGTTAGCTTTATTGAACCCATTTTCTTGCCAAAGACTGTTTTGTGCAATCATATTTTTGAACTGGTTTGTTAAATCGCACGGATCAAAAGGCCCTCCTTCAATTTTAGCTAGAGGGATAAATAAACTATTCTTCGCGCCAATTAACACTAATACCGCTTTTTCCAGGAGGAATAGGGCTGGTTCTAGCCCTGTATTTTCCATAAATAACAGGAAATTATTTCCTCTGATCAGCCCAACGGCAGTGACGCACTCTTTTGACGATGCCTGTATATCTTCGCTTCCTCCTGATATCGCAAGCGAACTGATCATAAGATCAGAAACCCAGTTCCTTATTTTTCTTCCCGGGGATATAAAACTATTAAAGCAAGATATCGGTTTAGAGAAGGCAAAAACCTTGCTTAAAGAAGCCACTTTTGGAGAAAACAGCGGGTTTTCTATCTTGGGTAAGCAGGGAAGTCTGGATACTCTTCCTGGTTGGTTGCGTATTCCATTTGTCCGGCTCACCCATGAAAAGTTGTCCAGGCTGGGGCAGACCAGAGAGTTTGTCACGGTGGTCAATACCTCTAAATCTCAATTCCAGGAAGACGCAATAATACTAGCCGGAGTAGGAATTGATATTGCGCAAACTCCTTACCTTAAGCTTGAAGTAAGAAATAAAGGCTTGATGACCAAAAATCAGGAATTATTTAACACTATCCGTCAAATAGCGGCGCTTAACGGCAGCATTAAAATTCTACCTTTGATCGGAAAAGGAATAAGCCGGGATATTTTACGGGCATTATTAGCTGTGGAGCAAATTATTGCTTTGCGCATTGAGGGAACGAAGCCTGGTTCCCGCAGGGGAATAGGCTCTTCGCTTCGGGATAAAGATAAAATAGACGAACTTATAACTTTGATTAGAGGAAACAGGCCGCTTATTCCATTAATCGCCGAATGCGGTATCGGTAATCCGGCGCATGCCCGCGAAGCATTGGAAATGGGGTTCGACGCCGTCTTAGTAAACGCAGCCATTACGCAATCTAATGATCCCATCGGAACTGCGCTTGCCTTTTCGAATACCGTTAAAACAGTTATCTCCGACGGCTGTAATGCGGGGGCATCTGACAGCCCTGCCGTCTTTAATCTCGAGGAACGCAGCATTAATAACCGCGGATTACTTCTTTCCCGCAAGGAAGGTATCTTTGTTAACGCCTGCGATTGGCGTATGATCATGGACTCTGTGATGAAAGCGGACAGAGGAGTTTTAAAGAAAGGAGAGCTTCTAGCGGTAAGCTCTCATCAACAAAAAGGCAAAGAAGCCCTCATATCTACACTTGAGCCAGATGTGATAGGGATAGTCAAAATAATATGTGCGGAGCGGAATGTTTCAG
>JAHFFQ010000016.1 GCA_023247875.1 Candidatus Omnitrophota bacterium
CGTACATAGATGAAAAGGAAAAACTGATCAATTTCAAGTATTTTTTTACCAGGAAACTGATATTCGTAAAGGAGACCGACGCGACCGCTCTTTTCCCGGGCGGCTTCGGCACCAATGACGAAGGGTTTGAAATGCTTACACTGACTCAAACCGGGAAGTCCAAGCCCAGGCCGATAGTTTTAATGGAGCCGCCGGGGTCAGCCTATTGGGCTGATTGGAAACGTTTTGTGAATAACCACCTGCTTAAAGACGGGTTTATCAATAAGGATGATTTTAGCCTTTTCCGTATCGTAAAGAATATTGAGGAGGCGGTAAAATATATAGATGGTTTTTACCGGGTGTACCACTCCATAAGGTATGTTGCGGGATTGACCGTAATAAGGCTCAATAATGAGCTGACGGATAAGACATTGAGCTTGCTGAACCGGAAATTCAAAGATATCCTGATAAGCGGCGGGATAATCCATTCCCCGGCGACAAAAGAGGAGGTTGAAAACGGGGAGTATCCGGATTTACCCCGGATTACCATGAATTTTAATATGCGTGACTACGGCAGGCTTTTTGAGATGATCGGGGCCATCAACAGGGATTAGGAAAATATGAACAATTCTGAAGGTAAAATAAAGCAGGGGAAAAAGATCCTGATCATTGAAGATGAGAATGAGCTTTGTGATTTTATCGGATTGAGGCTGGAGAGGAACGGTTTTGAGGTCATTGCGGCTAATGACGGCGTTGAAGGGTTAAATAAGGCCAGGGTTGAGAAACCGGATTTAATTATCCTTGACCTGATGCTGCCGAAGATGCCCGGTGAAGAGGTCTGTAAACAGGTGCGTAAAGATGCCGGGATCTGCGAAATTCCGATCATAATGCTTACCGCCAAATGCAGCGATGCCGACAGGGTTATTGGTACGGTAATAGGGGCGAATGTTTACATGGCCAAGCCCTTTGAAGGGGCTAAGTTAATGCAGGCAATTAATGAACTGCTTGGATAAAACCGCTCAAAGAAGGAAATTGCTTGAAATTATTTTAGAAAGCTCTATAATTACTGAATAACTAAAAGGAGGCAACATGGCGTATCAACAGGGTGGTGGTGGATTCGGTGGGCCCAGGGAAATGCACAAGGCGGTTTGCGCGGAGTGCAAAAAGGAATGCGAAGTGCCTTTTAAACCCAGAGAGGGCGGCAAGCCGGTATTATGCAAGGAATGCTATTCAAAGAGTAAAGGGCAAAACCGTTAAATAAAGAGGCGTTTCTATTTTCTTATTGATGAGGATAGAGGCGCCTTTTTTTTCTTGACAAGCCACACATTTGTGTGGTATACATGTAGGCATGGAAGAGAAGCCGTATTTGACGCCGAAGCAGGAGAGAGTGCTTAATTTTATCCGCAAGAGGGTAAGGGAGAGGCTCCCTCCTACAATTCGCGAGATAGGGGAGGAGTTGGGATTTAAATCTACCGGAACAGTAAGGGATTATCTTAAGGTTTTAATGCAGAAAGGTTTGGTGAGGCGGATGAACAATAAATCCCGGGCAATTGAGCTGACTGAACGCGCAAGCTTCAAGATCCCCATAATTGGTACCATAATGGCCGGCAAGCCGAATCTGGCTTATGAGGAAATCCAGGGTTATGTTGATGCCGATGACCTCTTCCTCGGCCGCCTGGGCTTTGATGATGTTTTTGCTTTAAGGGTCAAAGGAGACAGCATGATCGATGCCGGCATCCTGGATGGTGATGTCGCTATTATCAAGAAACGGCCCAATGCCGACAATAATGATATAGTTGCGGCACTCCTGGATAATAATGAAGTTACCTTAAAAAGGCTGCGCAGTAAATCCGGTAAGTTTCACCTGGAAGCCGCTAACGCGAATTACCCGCCAATCTTCGAAGAGTTCAAGGTCATCGGCAAGCTGATCACGGTAATAAGAAAATATTAACCTAGGGACGGTTCTCAAGCTAAAGCAGAAGTGTCCCCATCAATATGAATCAAAATAGTTTTAATCCTAAGGCGCGCTGGGATAGGTTTGAGCCGGAGAAAACCGGCTTTAATCCTGATGCCCTGAATGAGCGCATTGAAGTCATGGCCTATTTTAAGCACGCCAGGATCTTCCCCAAAAGCTTTTTCTGGCATGATAAAGAATATAATATTGAAACCATCACCTATAACTGGCAGGAGCGCAAAGGCCTTGCCCTGGTCAATTACTTTTCCGTGTTTTGCGCCGGCCAGCTTTACCAGATATCTTTTGATAATTCCACCTTCCGCTGGCAAATCGACAAAATCTTAACCTAGGGACGGTTCTCAACTCAATCTTAACCTGTCCCCAGGGGACAGGTTAGCTTTGTGTTCAGAACCGTCCCTGAATTGAATATGATACTGCACATTGATATGGATGCGTTTTTTGCCTCAATTGAGCAGGCGATCAACCCCAGGCTTAAAGGCAAACCTTTGATCATCGGCTCACGAGCTAATAAAATGCGCACCGTGGTTTGCGCGGCCAGTTATGAGGCTAAGGCCCTGGGGATCCATTCCGGGATGCCTTCAGGTGAGGCCTTTGCCAGGTGTTCAAACCTTGAATTTGTGGCAGCGGACCAGGCCAAGTATATCTGGACTTCGGAACAGATATTTGACCTGCTTAAGGGCTATGATCTGCCTTTAAATTACGCCTCAATCGATGAGTTCCAGATGGAGCTGTCCGGGTACCAAAACCCGGTAAGTTTGGGGAAGGAAGTCCAAGAGAAGATATATGCAAACTTTAACATTACTGCTTCGGTAGGGATTGCCGGGAATTGGCTTTTAGCCAAGCTGGCTTCCAAGCTGAACAAGCCGGATGGCCTGACCTTGATTGACGATTCAAACTTTGAAACTGTTTTACGTAAAGCGCCCCTGGATAAGCTCTGCGGCATGGGTGGTAAAAATGGCGCCGGCTTAATGGCCAAGGGTATAAAAACCTGCTGGGACTTATACCTGAACTTACCGGCATTTTTTAATGAAAATCCCGGTAAGTTTGATGAAAATTGCGGTAAGTCTGATGAAAAGCCTAAATCAATAAGCCATTCATATACTTTGCCGAAAGCCCAGATAAACCCCCAGGTTATTCTGGCCTGGATCAGGCTTCTGTCAGAGATGGTTAGCGTAAGGCTCAGGCAGAAAAATTTAGTCAGCGCAACTGTGCATCTCTGGCTGAATGGCCCGGAAATCGGCAATTTCGGGGCCCAAAAGACGTATCAGGCAGCTGTCAATGACGGCTATGAGATATATCAGAGAGCCCTTAAAATAATGGCCAAATCAGGCCTTGAAAACTCAAGAGTAAGGGCAATTGGGGTCACCTGCGCGGGCCTTTCCAGGGGTATCTACCAGCCTTTACTTAGGGAAGAAATACGCAGGGAGGAGCTTATAAAGGCCTTAGACCGCATAAATAACCGCTATGGAGAGGGGTCAATTTACCCCGCAATTACCGCTTTTACCCGCTAGCCAAAATATTTGATTAAACGCAAAAAATCCAGAGAAGAAGCCGCATAAATCCTGCCTGAATTGTTAAGCTTAAAAAACAGCGGTAAGTTTAAGTAAAGAAGTTTTGCCTTTTCCACAGCTTAAGAACACAACTCAATAACATCTTATCCTCCATTGGGTTAGATACACTTACACAAGATAGACAAGTTAACATAAGATATATTATAGGAAGTACACCTATAGGGAGGAAATGTGCCAAAACCGGCTTATGATAGCCGCTCAACCGGGATTTAGTAACCTTTATTTATGGGTTTATATTTGATTTGCCGGTTTTTCGGAAAGATCCTGGCGGGAGCTGATCACATATTGGCCGCCCTGTATTCTAATGGCGGATCCGGTGGTTATCCCCTTTGCGACGGTTTTATGGGCCCTTCTTAATATCCGGCTAAAGGTTTGTTGGGAGATACGCATTGACTTGGCAGCCTCTTTTTGGGGTAAATCCTGGTGATCTGCCAGCCTTAGGGCCTCAAATTCATCCATCTTCAGCTCTACTTCATCCGGCCTGCCTGCTCTGCCTCTCGGGCTGAATTGGCTGATTTTTGGGTCAACTTTGACTATTCTATACTTTTTAGGCCTGCCTCGAGGACGCATTTACCTGCTTTTACCTAAGTTTAACGCCTGGTTTATTATGAGTACCTACTTGCAATCAAAGGTGATTTATTATGGGTACTTACTTATAAATAGTTATTTTTTAGGGCCTGCTTGAGCTTAACAGGCCCTAAAATTTATAGCTTATAAACTTTATCGTGCTGCCTGACCCGGGAACTGACCAGTAACCCTATTTCATCCCCTTTTTTGGCGCTGGAAATATCAACCCGGTCGATCTGCATGGAGGTGATAAGCTGGGTCAGGTCAGTGGTGTGCCCCTTTATCTTTACTGTGTCCCCCATTGCCAGAGGACCCTTTAATTTTATTACCGCAGCCTGCACATGAGGGAAATAATGGGTGATTGAGCCGACAAGATTGCCCTCTTTTTTTACGGCCTTTTTAGCCGCAGCTCGCTTTTTCCCTGCGGGTTTCTTTTTTAGAAGAGGTTTCCTTCTGGCGGCTTTTTTAGCCGCTTTCCTGACCGGTTTCTTTACCGCTTTCTTTGACCTTTTCTTTGCCGCTTTCCTGACTTTCCTTTTTTTCTTTAAAGCCATAGCGACACCTCCTTATCAAATTATTCCCCGTTAAAGCTTAAAGGATGACCTTTTCGGATATTTCCGTTACAACCGGGATACGGCAGTATAGGCCCAGGCCAGCCTGGATGATCCCCCAGATTGAGACCAGCAGGAACAAGGCATACCCGAAAATACCGATTAACCAGCCCAATAAAGGTATGATCGAAAGTATGAATGCCGCCACCTCCATGACAAAAAGAACCAAGCCCTGCTTGGCATGGTAAAGGGCGAATTTGTTCCCCTTTTTTAATACCAGGGTTATTATGCAAAGAAAAGAAACATAGGAGATTATTGCAAAAAACTTTCCTTCGCGCCTTTCCTGTTCATCGGGCAAGTTTGTCATGGCTATCTTCCTTAAAATTATTTGTTTATTTCCAGTAAAGAATCCCGGGAGCCGTATGGATTTAACCGGTTTAAGGGGTTAACAGGGTCCTCAACCCAGTTTCCGTCAACTACAAAGCGGTACCGGTAAGATCCCTTGTCCAGTTTCAAATTTTTTGTCCAGCAGCCGTTTGTCTGTTCCATTCGGCTATTCTCATCCAGCTTCCAGTTGTTGAATTCTCCTGCCAGGTATACTTCCTTCGCGCCGGGAGCCTTGATCATAAGAGTGACCGTGCCTAATTTTGGCAGGGTCTCTTTAAGGATCTCCTTCATGCGTTTTTCCATGGTTTTTTCCGGCAAGATAACCGGGGCCGGTGAGCCCTCCTGGGTAATGATCTCCCGTGAGAGCGAGAAATAATCCTTTGCCCCGCGGCAGTATTTATCAAAGGTGAGGATATGCAAACCCGCGTTCTGCGCCTCTTTTAATTTTACATTCACGTGGATGATATTTGAAAACATCTTTTCCTTGTAGTCGGATTTGATCTTCTCAAGCATTTTAAAGGAGTGCTGCAGCCTGGAATCGAAGTTGGATACCAGCACTCGGAAATCCACATCATGATTCAGCCTTTCTTTTACCAGTTTGATAATGCTGGTCAGCTGAGCTAACCCCTCCAGGGAAAACCTGCTGGCTTCAACGGGGATGATTATCTCACTGGCTGCGCGGATGGCATTAATTGTCAGGATCCCCAGGTTAGGCGGGCAATCGATCAAAATGTAGTCATAGTTGCCTTTAAATTCCCTTAAGGTGTCCCAGAGCCGGGATTCGCGGCCGATCTCGCCGCTTAACTCCTGCTCCAGTGTGCTCAAGACTATTGATGAAGGGGCTATATCCAGGTTCTCTCCCAGGTTTTGGATGATATCTTCAAGCCGGGATTTCTTATGGGCCATCTTGGAGAGGACGTTATAAATACTCGTATCTGATTTGATGTTCAGGCCGCTTGAGGCGTGCGCTTGCGGGTCAAGGTCAATTAACAGGACCCTGCGGCCGTTGGCGGCAAGGGAAGCGGCCAGGTTTATGGATGTGGTTGTTTTTCCGCAACCGCCCTTTTGATTCGAAATTGAGATAATGCGCATTTAAATCCCTCCTGTATTATTTTATAACTCTTATATTATCAAGGTAAACTATCCCCGATTTTTGCCGGGCGTTCCATTCTTCGATGGTAAAGGCCAGGCTCTTCATCTGCCGCCAGTCATTGATTTTGGCGAAACGACTGAGCTCTATTTTTTGATCAGCCCATTTGCCGGGGATGTTCTTTACGTAAACCTCTGACCTCTCATCAAAGCGGTTGATGAACTCTACCTTTAATGAGATGCTGTCTTTGGGGTTGGTTTTTCTTACCGCAAAGGCCAAAGCTTTGTATTTGGATAAATTCAGTTGTTTTAAGTTCAGGGAAAAAGTTTCCTTTTTGGCAGGGTCAAAATTAAAGTTTATTTTTGCGGCGTCCTGGTATAAAAATAAGGCGATCTGGGAGTTCCGGGAGCGGCTGTTCAGGTTATAATAAGTAAGCCCGCTTGCTAAGCTAAAGATTACCAGGGCCGCTGCCAGGATCAGATTACGTACCGGCTTAGGATAGGATTTTAACTTGCGTTTTTTCTTTGATGATTTTGAAGAGGCATCCAGGTAAATGCTGGCCAGATGCTCATAGATCTCTTTCTTATCCATTTGAAGATACTTTATAACATAAAAGCTGAGCTATGTCAAGGAGTTAAGGGGTCTTTCAGATAATCAGGGGCTTTATGATCTATTAGCTGGTAGAAATTATTTAAATGCATCCGGAAGAGCCGGTCAAATGAGCCGTCCGGATCTTCACCGTACCACCAGAACCAGTCGCTTCCTTCCAGGATATACATTTGTTTTAAGGCCAGTTCACTCGGGTCTTTTATTTTTGCAAGGGCCTTCCTGGCGAGCGTAAGCCACTCCCAGGCTTTTACTTTATAGGGGTTGCCTATCCATTTGCCGAATTCCCCGTAAATCCAGGAGCCGGCGCTTAAGCGCTTGATCTCAAGCTTCGCCGGATTTTTTTGAAGGTATTCGCTTACCGTCGTAGTCCTGACAAAATCAGTTTCGCTTATGCGATTATAAAATAATTCCAGGAAGTCATGGCCGTCATTCCTGAAATACTCCCAGGCATTTTCTCCGTCCATGGCAATGGTGACCAGGATATCTTTTCCCTTGAATGCCTTGTTGATATTTTCAAGGTGGGCCATGAAATCATTTACCGCATCCACCTCTTTCATCTTATGGTAAGTAAAGCCGATCAGGTCGGAAAGGTTACGGTCGCGGAAAACTATGTTAAGTGCCCCTCCCTTCCTTTTCAATAGATGGGGCTGGTAAAGCAGTTTTGTGTCGCGTTTTTTTATTTTCAGGGATTTGAACAGGATAGCTTCATCGGCCACGATCCATTCTATGCCGGATTCAATGATGAACGGCAGGATATGCTCACTTACTGCTTCCTCCGAAGGCCACATGCCAAGAGGTGCTGTTTCAAACCTTTGTTTATAAAATTCAACCGCGCTTTTTATATGCTCCCCGGCGTCCTGGGGAAAACTGAATTCCTCCTTGGGCAGGAGCGTTTTTTTGTTCGCCTCTTTGGCGACATTTGTGCTGCACAATAAAGGCAGGATAGGATGATAATACGGGGTAACGCTTATTTCAATCCGGTTATTCTCTTTGAAAAGACGGTAGGCCGGGATTATCCCTTTTAATATCTCCAGCTGTTTATCCAGGGCCACCTGTTTATCCTCTTCACTGAAGAACCTCTCCTTAAGCATTATTTTCTTAAGCTCCGGGATATTCCGGCGGAATGACGGGTCGATCCAGGCGAGATTAAAGCATAGCTGCAGGTCGAGGTAATCCTGGGTGGAAAATTCCAAGCCGCGGTGTTTGCGGGTGTAAAGCTCATAATAACGCGGGAATGTCGCTATGACCCGCTCTTTGTTTATGGAAAAAAAGTTGCTCAGGATGAATTCTTTATCGGATCTAGTCAGTTCAATCGCGGGTTTTTTGGACAGCTCAAGATAGGTATCTTTAACCCGGCCCATATTATAATCTTCTACCTGTTCAAATAATGACGGGACAACGTTAAAGGTTTGTTTGATTTTGGGGAATTTTTCCAGGAGCTGCACCATATCCAGGTAATCCTTTATCCCGTGCAGCCTTACCCAGGGCAAGTCGCTTGCCTGGGTAAGCAGGTTCTTATAATACGGCTGGTGCATATGGAAGATAAAGGCGAGATTTAGCATTAGAGTTATTCGCAGTGTAATAAAAAAGCCCTGGAGGATTTAAGCCCCCAGGGCTTTTTTATTTTACATAAGTTGTATTAGAATACAACCTTCATGGAGCCGATCAACTGAGTTGCGGTCTGTTTTTCAACATCCCATACTTTTCCAGGCACGAATATGCCCGCAGTTAATCCAAACTGCACATCTTCGGTGTAATCATAGGTAGCAGTGACATCGATTTCATCACCAAGATGTCTCTTGCCTTCCCTAAGGTTAGCACCACTGATGTACCGGTTAGTTCCATCATAGAAATGCTGGCTATTATATGTCCAAGTGCCTCTTTTGACGCTGGCCATATCAAAATAACCATAAAGCATTGAGAGTGTAACATCCTCAACCGGTTTGCAGCTGGCTCTCAGGTTGTATACGCTTAAGTCGCTGAAAGCTAAAAGCGCGTAAGCGATATTACCGAGTTTTTGATCATAGAACATGGAATCCCAGCCTTTTTCAGTGCTTGCATCGCCGCTTTTATTTCCAGACAGGAGGGTATAGCTGGCTCCGATCTTAGGAGTCATCTTAACCTTGGCAAAAGTATAATCTGCCATTGCCTGAATGGCATATGCGTTATGCTGGTTGTAATTAATTGAGGTGTCGGTGGCACCGTCATTCTTACCGAATTGAAATGCGCCTTCCAAGGACATGGTAAGGTTATCAATCGGGGTGGCTGAAACTAAGGCACCCACGGTGTTAACTTTATCAGCTTTTCCCTTGCTGGCAGATGTGCCGTCGTTATTGTCGCTCTTCAAGAAATAATAAGCTGACAGGTTAACCTTTTTGTTCAATGCGTAGGTAGCATTAATACCGCCTAAATTAGTATCATTCTTTCTTGTAGTATCTTGCGAGTTGACTTTAGCATAAACTAAATCCACAACCAGAGGGTCATAATCGAGGGTTGCGCGGATCGCGTCAAATGCTTTTCTTTCAGTTAGATCAGTAGGTATGTTTATTTTACCAGAAGGTACCTGCGCCCTACCAATGATCAGGCTGTTGCCAAAACTCATTTCCTGACGTCCAATGGTCAAGGTTAAAGGAGAATACAGAAATTCCTTTAAGGTAACATAGGCAAGGTCAAGATTAATGTTATCGGATCCGCTGGAATTGGTGTCATTCTGGCCATTCCAGACTCTTTCATTGATCAGTCTCACGGTCGCCATAACGTTGTCCGTAAGGTCCGCATCGATGCGCACCCTGGTTTGGGTCATGAAAAGAGATTGATCGATGTTCTTCTTGTCCCCTGCTGCTCCCGCGGCCAGATTGAAATGGTTCCTTGCTACTCCACTGGCAATGATGTCACCACTTACCTTTACGTTCTGCACTTCGGCGTAGGCAGGGCTGAATGCCAACCCAGCTACCAAAGCAAGCGCTAATACTGCTATTAAGCGTTTACTCATTTTCTTTCTCCTCCTTTTTTGTTAACTGTTGTTGAATATATGTTTAACCAGGCCAATAATCTTATTGCCTGGGATGATTTCTGTTTTCTTAAAGGTATTTTACACATAACTCTTTATTTGTCAAGAGTTTTTTTACTTGACCGGAGACTTTGCCTTTTTAGGCACGATTTGCGATTTCGGGCCCAGGGATATGGTTAGAATGATGGCGCTGCCTTTCGGCTCCATGGTAATTATGCAGCTTTCATTCTCTCGCTCAAAGTTCATAAGCCGCTGTCCGTATTCAACGATATTTACCAGGTTCCAGTTATACATGGGCATTTGTTCTTTGTAAAAATTGACTACCTGGTCAGGGTTATTTTTACCCTGGTATTTTAAAACACCCACGCGCACCCCTGAACTTTCAAAAGAGTATGACTGGGTAGGGAGGTTCTTTAAACCGACAGGCACAGGAACGTCCGAAAACTTCAGGATTGCCTGCGGCTCAAGTGAGCCGGCATTAGCGGATTTTGCGCCTGGATTATCCGAGAAGGTTGAACATCCCAAAATAGCGGCGCTTAGAATACAAGATGCAGCAGACAGGAAAAATAATTTCGCGAAAGAACTCATTTCCCCTCCTTTTTGATTAGGAATTCCTCCAGCTCCTTATAAATATTATCGATTTCAGCCCGGGTCAATCCGGAATCCAATCCTACCTTTATCAGTTCATCCGGACTGATTATGTCTTCGGGGGCATGGCTGTCATTATTTAAGATTAATTTTGCCCCGAATTTTCTGGCCTGTTTTATTACGTAGGCGTTAGTTTCGCTGTGGCCGCGCCTGCTGGTGACCTCAAGGAATATCCCGCGTTCTTTGGCCAGGCGCGTATCTTCATCGGAGATCAATCCCGGGTGGGCCAGTATATCTATATCCGCCAAGAGGGCTAAGCGGTTGGTGTCTTTTGCCACCGGCTCAACCGGGGTTTCGCCGTGGGCAATAATGATCTTGATCCCCTCCTTCCTGGCCAATGCCGCCAGTGGCTTGAACTGCTCCGGAGGCAGGTGGGTCAATTCGATCCCCGGAAGGATTTTTATCCCTGAATTTTTCGGCCAGCGACGGCAGAACTCCACGATGGCTTTAGAGGCCTGCTTAATGTTGCTGTAGTCCGCGTGGTCGGTTATGGCGATTGTCTTGTAGCCTTTATCCTGATAGCGTACCGCTACCTCCGAAGGAAGAAGCTGGCCGTCGCTTAAAAATGTGTGTGCGTGTAAATTATACATTGAGCACCTTAAATATTTATCCGGCGAAACACTTGCGAGTGAAGCGAGCAAGTGCGAACCGTTCATCCTGCCGATATTTATATGCCCCTGGCAGGAATTTGAGCTCCTTACGTTCTAGTCCGGCGAAACACTTGCGAGTGAAGCGAGCAAGTGCGAACCGTTCATCCTGCCGATATTTATATGCCCCTGGCAGGAATCGAACCTGCCGCACACAGTTTAGGAAACTGTTGCTCTATCCTTATGAGCTACAGGGGCAGATTGCCCTTGCGGGCTATTCTATTCTCCTTCAAACTTGACCAAAGAATATACGGGGTAGCCTTTTAATTTCTCCTTGCCCCCAAGGTCAACCAGCTCTATGACAAAACCTATACCCCGGATCGTCCCCTTTAACTGTTTTATCAAATCGATCACCGCCCTTGCCGTGCCGCCGGTAGCTAAAAGGTCATCAATGATAAGGATTTTTTCACCTGGTTTAACCGCGTCCTTATGGATCTCCAGGGTGTCTGTCCCGTATTCCAGCTGGTAAGTAGCGGAAATGGTCTTATAGGGCAGTTTGCCTTTTTTGCGCACCGGCACGAATCCGGCGCCGATCTTATGGGCCAGGGCTGCGCCAAAGATAAAACCGCGCGCCTCCACCCCTATCACTTTATCAATCCCCATGTTTTTATATTTCCTGGCCAGGAGATCAACGGATTTTTTAAAGGCCGCTCTATTTTGGATCAAAGTAGTCACATCGCGGAAAAGGATGCCCGGCTTGGGGAAGTCGGGTATGTTTCTTATGGATTTTTCCAAAAACCGGTTATCCTTAGCGGGTTTCTTTACAGCTCTCTTTTTTAAGGTCATATCTCTTTCTCCTGCCCGACGACAAATTTTCTTAATTTTCTTAAAGCCGCCTCTTCGATCTGGCGGACCCTCTCCCGTGAAACCCCCAGTTTTTCGGCAACCTCTGCCAGTGTCTGTGGTTTAGTTTTGTTCAAGCCAAAGCGCATGTCCAGTATCTCCCTCTCCCTCTCCGACATGACTTCAAGGAGATTGTCTATCCTTTCCCGGTCAAGCAGGTGTTCGATTGCCGCGTCCGGAGGTATGGCGTTCTGGTCCTCCACCAGGTCCGATACCTGGTTATCGCTGTCTTCACCGATCGGCGCTTCCAGGGATGAGGTGGTAGTGGACATCCAGAAGTTTATCTGCTCGACTTTATCGGGGGAAAGTTTTAATCTCTTGGCGATCTCAGTATCGGAAGGGATGCGTTTTAATTTCTGGCTTAAACGCTCTTTGTTCTTTCTCCATTTGGCGATCAGGTCATTCATGTAAACAGGGACCCGGATCATCTTTCCCTGCTCGCTGATGGAGCGGGTGATCCCCTGCTTGATCCACCAGGCAGCGTAGGTTGAAAAACGAAAACCCTTGCGGTGGTCGAATTTCTCAACTGCCTTCATTAATCCGAGGTTACCCTCTTCTATCAGGTCAAGGAAAGGTATTCCCAGGCGCATGTACCTTTTGGCGATATTGATCACCAGGCGAAGATTGGCGCGGATCATATCTTTGCGCGCGATCTCATCCCCGCGCCTGATCTTCTTATTCAGCTCGATCTCCTGCTTGGCGGTCAAAAGAGGTATTTGCCGGACTTCTTTAAGGTATGTTTTTAATGCTTCCATCTTTTTTTATTTCTTTAGTACTGCCTGTGCTGCCGCCAATTTCGCTATCGGCACCCTGAAGGGTGAACAGCTGACATAATCCATGCCCGCGTTATGGCAGAACTCCACGGATTTAGGCTCCCCTCCGTGCTCCCCGCAGATGCCGATCTCCAGGTTTTTATTGGTTGAGCGTCCGCGTTTTATGCCTATTTTGATCAGCTCGCCGATTCCTTCCTGGTCAATACTCTGGAAAGGGTCCTCCGGTAAAATACCTTTATTAATGTACTCCGGCAGAAACCCGCCGATGTCATCCCTTGAAAAACCGAATCCCATCTGAGTCATGTCATTGGTCCCGAAAGAGAAGAATTCGGCGACAACCGCCAGCTTATCCGCGACCAGCGCTGCGCGCGGGATCTCGATCATTGTACCAAAGAGATGTTTTAATTTCTTTAATCCGTACTTGGACAATACCTGCTTGTATATCTTTTCGGCAATCGCGAATTGATCCTCTAATTCCTTCACATCGCAGACAACCGGTATCATGATCTCCGGATAGGGATGCTTGCCCTCTTTGGCCAATTCGGCGGCAGCCTCTAAGATCGCGCGGATCTGCATTGAGCTTACTTCAGGATAGGTTACGCCAAGGCGCACCCCGCGATGGCCCATCATCGGGTTTGATTCATGCAGGCCTTCAGCTCTCTTGGAGAGCTCATCCATCGAGATGTTCAGCTCTTTGGCCAGCTCCTCCAATTTTACTGCCTCGCGGGGAACGAATTCATGCAAGGGCGGATCCAGTAAGCGGATCACCACCGGGAAACCATCCATAGCCGCGATCGTGCCTTTAATGTCCTTCTTTACAAATGGAAATAATTCATCCAGGGCTTTTTGCCTCTCCTCAACTGTTTTAGAAATGATCATTTTACGCAGCAGGAAGAGCGGTTCATCCGAACCTTTGCCGTAGAACATATGCTCAGTGCGGAAAAGCCCTATCCCCTCGGCGCCGAATTGACGCGCCTTTGCGGCATCATCCGGGGTATCGGCATTGGTGCGTACGCCCAATCTCCTTATTCCATCGCAAATCTTGAGTAACTCCGAGAGGACCATGTTCTCTTCGGAGACGTCCATCATGGAAAGCCTGCCTTCATAGACAATTCCTTTGGTGCCGTTTAAGGTGATCCAGTCGCCTTCTTTGAGCGTTTTATCCCCGGCATGCACGGTTTTATTTTCTATGTCAACATGCATGGCGCTGCATCCGACGATGCAGCATTTGCCCCAGCCGCGGGCGACCAATGCCGCATGTGACGTCATTCCGCCGCGGGCTGTGAGTATCGCTTGAGATGCGCGCATGCCTTCAACATCTTCGGGATTGGTTTCCTCGCGCACCAGGATCACTTTCTTCCCGGTTTTAGCCCATTCCACGGCATCATGTGACGAAAAAACTATCTGGCCGCTTGCGCCGCCCGGACCGGCAGGCAACCCTTTGGTAAGAGCTTTGTGTTCCATCTCCGCCTTCGGGTCGATGACCGGGTGCAGTAATTCATCAAGCTGCGATGGGGTCACCCGCATCACCGCCTGCTCTTTCTTGATCAATTTCTCCCTGACCATATCGACGGCCATGCGCACCGCTGCCGGGCCGTTACGTTTGCCCACGCGGCACTGAAGCATAAAGAGTTTCCCTTTTTCAATGGTAAATTCGATATCCTGCATATCCCGGTAATGCTTTTCCAACCGGTTCTGGATACTGTGGAGTTCCTTGTAGATCCCGGGCATTGCCTTTTCCAGCGTAAGCAGTTCTTTATTATGGCTGCTGGTAGAATATTCATTGATCGGCGCGGGAGTGCGGATACCGGCGACTACATCTTCTCCCTGCGCGTTGATCAAATATTCCCCGTAGAAATTATTCTCCCCGTTGCCCGGATTTCGCGTGAAGGCGACTCCGGTTGCCGAATCATTACCCATATTTCCGAAAACCATGGTCTGCACATTTACTGCCGTGCCCCATTCATCCGGGATATTCTCGATCCTGCGGTAGCTGATGGCCCGTTTTCCGTTCCAGGAGGAGAATACCGCGCCGATCCCTCCCCATAGCTGCTCCATCGGCTCGTCGGGGAATTCCTTTCCCAAAACCTCTTTGATCTTGGTTTTAAACGCTCCGCAGAGTTTTCTCAGGTCATCGACGTTTAAGTCGGTGTCGCTGGCGTAATTTCTTGATTTTTTCACCTCAGCCATTATCCGCTCCAGCTGTTTGCGGATACCCTCTTCGCCTTTTGGCTCAATACCCGCCGCCTTCTCCATGACTACATCGGAATACATCATGATCAGCCTGCGGTAGGCATCATAAACAAAGCGGCTGTTGCCGTTACTTTGTTTGATGAGGCCGGGGATGGTCTTTTCGGTCAAACCGACATTCAAGACCGTTTCCATCATCCCGGGCATGGATCTTCGCGCGCCCGAACGCACGGAGAATAACAGGGGGTTGTTGCTATCCCCGAATTTTCTCCCCATTAATTTTTCTACTTTTTCCAGGGCTTTAAGTACCTGTTCATTTAATTCTTTGGGGTATTTCTTTTTATTCTGATAATAATATATGCAGACCTCTGTAGTGATGGTAAAACCCGGAGG
>JAHFFQ010000017.1:0-5491 GCA_023247875.1 Candidatus Omnitrophota bacterium
ACATTACTTAAACCCACAATAGTTTTCGGGCTGGGTTCGGAGATTATTTTGAACTCATGGATAGATTCCAGTATATCCTTCATTTGAGCCTGGGCGACATTGACCGGCAGGACTATCGGGTCAAGATACAGGTCTTCAATAGGAAATTCATTTTCAGAGCAGGTGGCGACAATAGCCGCGGCTAATTCCAGGCGCTGGTCCTTATTCTGAGGTATGCCTTTAGCGCTGATAGTTATCCCGATCAGCTTAGAGTGGTATTGCTTGGCTAGCGGAATGATTGTATCCAGCTTTTCCGGGTCAGCTGTCGTGGAGTTAATTATGGTTTTATTTCTGGAAACCTTAAGGCCCGCTTCGATAACCGCAGGCTTGCTTGAGTCCAGGCAAAGCGGCTTGTCGGTTACCTCCTGGATCGCCTCAACCAGCCAAGGCATATCAATCAGCGGTTGTCTTGAAGCCGGCCCGCAGTTAACATCCAGGGCATCCGCGCCGCTGGCAAGCTGCTCTAAGGCGCATTTCTGAATTTCAGCCTTATTGCGCTCCTTGATCGCCGAGCCTATATTGGCGTACATCCCGTTAATTAATTCACCGATGATAAACATTCTTTATCCTCTACCTGTTCGTAAATAAAGTACCTATATATTTGGCTGTCTTTTCCGCCGCAGCCGGGTGGCGCATAACCAAAAGGTCAGCCCCTGACTGAATAAGGCTGGTCGCTGTAATTATCTCCCAGATTATTCCCTGCTCGGGCGTTGCCTTTGCCTCTTTTGCTCTCCATGCCTCCTGGCCGGCGAAACAAATAAAAGGTGAAGCTAATGTTTTATCCCCGGATAAAGCGGCAAGCCTGGCCCTCTCCATAATAGAATAGGCGTATTCAAGCCCATAGCCTAACGCACCGATTGTCGGATTGATTACTATACGCTCAAGATTTAATCCCATATCGGAGATCAGGATATTTAATTGCTTGGCGATATTAATATCTATTGGGCTTTCAGCAATAATACTGTGCCCGTCAGCCAACACACTGGCAACCAGGGTCTTGTAATTATCCTGCACCGCGCAACCGATCAGGCATCTTTCTCCCTTAGCCGCCTCTGAGCAGGCCGGTAAAATCAGATTATCTTTAGCGTCATCACCGCTGCCCATAATTACCAGCGGAACTTTTACTTTCTTTAATAGCGTAGAAACAAATCTTGCCGCCTCAAGAGCCCCTTTGTCCCCGGAATCAGGATGTGTCCCCTGCATTCTCAGGCAGAGGGTTTGCGCCTTATATTCATTTACGCATTTATCCGCCCAGGCAAAAGGATCGTTCAGTACCTTACCATACGCATTAGAGAGCTCCTCAGGCCAATCCGACGGAAAAACATCCCACATCTCAAGGGCGATAACCGGCTTATTTGGGATGCTGCCTTCCTTAAAGAGCAACGGCAGGGTATTTTGTCCGCCGATCTTTGCAATGTCGGCGCGTGTGCCGCCCTCTTCTTTTTTTGCGCCGATCGTTACCGTTGAAATTATCCCCGGCCATTTCTCAAGCACTAATTGCGTTTCCATATTCTCTCTCCCAGTGAATTAAGCGCTTTAAATACCGGCGCCTCTGATCTTAAATTGAAGATCGGCTCTCCTTTTAAACTTACTTCTTCTATCCCCGGATCAAGCGGCAGGTTCCCCAGGTAATCAAGTCCGCTCTCCTTAACTTTACCCTCTTCCATGTTTTTATTAAAACGGTTTACCAGCAGGAAACTCTTCTTTACTTCGAATTTCAGCTGTTTCGCCAGTTCATTGATCCTTCGGGCTGACTTCAAGCCAACGCTTGAAGCATCCGACACGACTATAAGCGCGTCGGCATAACGGCTGGTGCGCCGGGAGAGATGTTCTAATCCGGCCTCATTATCAATTACTATGTAATCATAATCCTTGATCAGTTTAATCATTACCCCGCGCAAAACATTATTTACATAACAATAGCAGCCCGGGCCTTCGGGTTTTCCCATGCTCAAAATATCAAAGCCATCCCCTTCAGCAACAGCCGACTGCACCCTATATTCAATAAAACGGTCCTTAGGCATGCCCGGGGGCACACTACCCGGATCAGCGGAAATATCATCAAGGATCTTTCCGACACTCTCACCCGGCTCTATTCCCAGAACTTCCCCCAAATTGCTGTTTGGGTCGGCATCTATGGCCAGGATAGAACCCAGTTTTTTTTCTTTGATACTGCGGATGATCAATGCCGCTATCGTGGTCTTACCTGTCCCTCCTTTACCGGCCATGGCGATTATATATCCCATTTAAAATCTCACCGTCGGGAACCTTATTAGGTCAGTATGCGGAAAGAATAATGCCTGGCTGTATTCATCCATATATTTTGGATCAACGGATAATTCAAAATAAGTGATAGTCGAGGCAAGTTTATCAGCCATAGCCATGGCCTGATTGGACAAAAGGATCTGCCTTGCTCCTGCCAGGGCGCTGTTGCCGATAAACATGAACTTGGAACGCTCCAGGTCCGGCAATAGACCGATCTTGATCGCCTTCTCGATATCCAGGTATGTGCCGAAACCTCCGGCAATGAAAATCTTATAGATATGTGAAAGCTCGATATCCAGATGCCTGGCCAGAATTGCGGTAGCCGAATATAAAGCACCTTTTGAACGCTTAAGATTCTCAATATCCGCTTCATTGATCACAATATCTGCGCCAATATCGGTTTCATCCTTAAAACAGACTACAAACTCTTTTCCCGTATCTGTTGAGCGGATGCGCGAACCTTCGGCATTGATCTTGCCGCCTTTATCGATTATCCCGGCCTCTAACATCGAGCTAAGCAGGTCAATATAACCTGAGCCGCAGATACCACGGGGTTTTTTGTCCTGGATAGTGGAATAGGTGACGCCGAAATCTTTTTTATTTATGCTCACTTTCTGGATCGCCCCGCTTGAGGCGCGCATTCCGCTGGTTACCCCACTTCCCTCAAAGGCAGGGCCGGCGGATGCAGCGCAGGCAACCAGAAAATCTTTATTTCCCAGGACGATCTCCCCGTTAGTCCCTATGTCAATCAATATACAGGGCTGCTCCTTTTGGTATATCCCGCTGGATAATATCCCGCTAGTTGTATCCCCTCCCACATAGCTGGAAACACCCGGGACGCAATAGAGCAACCCCCGGGGATTGATATTAATTCCCGCTTCAGCGGCGCGCACAACCGGCAGGAAATTGGCCGTCGGCACATAGGGTTCTTTACGGATATGGGCCGGGTCAACGCTTAAAAGCAAATGGATCATCGTGGTATTTCCTGAACAAACGATACAATTTAGATCATTAAGGTCAATATGATGCTCGCTAATCAGCTCGCGGATGATCTGGTTCATCGTATCGCAAACAGCATTATGCAGCTTTTCAAGGCCATCGGAGTTTCCGGCATAGACAATGCGGGTGATCACATCACTGCCGAATGCCGCCTGCTGATTGTAGGCCGCCTTTGTGCCGAGGATCTTCTTGGAGTTGAGGTCAACTAACTGGCCGGATATAGTTGTGGTGCCTATATCAAAAGCCAATCCGAAGTTATTATGCGTAGTATCTCCGGGCTCAACCAGCACGATCTCAACGGTGTCGTTGCGTTTCCCCAGGGTCAGGGTAACCGACCATTCAGAATCGCGCAATAATTCACCCAGCTGGCGGATATTAAATAAACCTGTCTGCACCACGGGAAACTCCTGGAGCTGCCGAAGTGCCCGATACAATCTCTCCAGGTCGCTTACGCTGTCATTGAGGGTGGGTTTGGGCAGCTCTAAATATAATTTTGTGGCAAAGGGTGAGTGTTTAAAAACGCCGGCCTCTAATTTTGTCTTTACCGGCTGGATATCTTCTGCTTTGGAATAAAGTCCGCTCAAACGCTCCTCCAGCTCCTCGGGAGTGAGCTTATCAAAGTTAAGCCGGGAGCTTTCGGGTATCTCCACCTCCAGGTCGCTATGGATAATAGTAGAGCAGGCCAGATGTATATTCTTCTTTTTTTCCTCTAAAGTGACCGCCCCCGTTGCCTGGCTTTCGACCTGGCCCTTCCTGACTACTACCTTGCATCTTCCGCAAACCCCGTCTCCTCCACAGGAGGAGTTAATATAAACCCCGGCGGATATAGCCGCAGAAAGTATGGTCCTGTCCTTCTCGACCCTGACAGTTTTATTATCCGGATAAAATGTAACCTTAAATTTGTCCATCAATTCAGGTTTTTTAAGAAAGCCGGGATCCCTGCCGCTTCCTTGGGCCCCACGATCACTTTGAACCCTGATTGCTCCTCAAGCTCTCCGCTCATTACCGCGACGTAGCCCGGGATGATCAGGTTCTTATGATTTATAGCATCTTTTACCGCGAATTTTTCCAACGAGAGGGTAATACTCTGGGCATTAAACTTCTCCGCTGCCCAAGCCGTAAGCACTGACATGCCTTCCGTATCAACGCTTAGAATATAGGAGGGAATTTTGCTTGCCTCTACTTCGCCCAGCACCGTATAATAGCTTAAGGAGAAATTAGTGGTGATCAAAACCGGGGATTTTTCGCTTGCCTGGCCTATCGGATAAAGCTTGGGCTCGATCTGCAGGGGTTTTTGGGGGTCAGTATAAATATTCTGCCTAAGGGTTAAAATGGAGAGCACCTCCCAGGTTTCTATCCCTTTAATTAAAACCAGCCCCGCGTATTTAGATATATAGGCAGCCGCTTCAATCGCTTCTTCGTAAGGGTCAGTTGCCTCTACGATTGCCAGGGTTGGATAACCCAATGCCCGGTTTGATTTCTTAAGTGCCTGCCTGCGGATCTGGGTCAAGTCCCAGATCTTTTCTATAACCGGTTTTGAGCCGGTATCTAAGATCAGGTTATTCACCCCCAATGCGTTAAGCTCTTTAGTAAGCTGGCTAAGTTTATCAATATCCCGCTCGGCAGCCACCAATGGGAGATCAAGCTCTTTGGAAATCTTGCCGATTTGCGCAAGATTGTCCATTGTCGCGCAATAAAGCAAAGGTTTACGCTCTTTGGAAAGCTCCGCTGCTTCTTTTAAGGAAGCCGGTTCGCTGCTTAGCAGCATAAGCGGCAATCTGCTGTTGCTCAAGACCAGCTTAGTTGCCTCAAGGAACCTTTTAGCATCTTTGTTTTGTTTGACGGCTACCAGATTTACCTCAAGCGACTGCCCGACGCGTTCAAACTTTAACCGGTCGATCTTCCTAAGACGCTCCTTTATTTCCCCGTCACTTAAATTATCCTCAATAATAAAACCCAGCCCTGCCGGGGAGCGGAATTTCTCTTCATGCCTGAACATTACCGTTTCGTTACCTATGTCCAATTTTGATTCCCCGATGCCTAAGCTGATAAGTTTTATCGGTGGTAAGGCCTGCGCCTCCAAAATGCTTTTTGCCTCGGGAGAGATAAAAGGGCATTTTTCGATCACCACTGCTTTCTTTGCCAGTTGCATGGCAAAGGCAAGACAGGTGGCTAGGCCGCACTGACG
>JAHFFQ010000017.1:5591-7341 GCA_023247875.1 Candidatus Omnitrophota bacterium
GTCGGAACAGCGATTATCGGTGAAGCGACCAATCCGCTGATTAAGCTGGCCAACGCCCCTTCCATGCCCGCGACCACAACAATAACCCGGGCATTCCTTAATTTTTCAATATTATTCATCAGGCGGTGCACGCCTGCCACCCCCACATCATAAAGCTTTTCCACCCGGTTGCCCATTAATTGCAGGGTAACCACTGCCTCTTCAGCCACAGGGATATCGCTTGTGCCCGCCGAAACCACCAGCACCGGATCCCCGGAGAGGGTTTTAGGTTTATGCAAAAGAAATCCGATCTTAGCGATGGGGTTATATTTTAAAGCGGGGATTGATTTCTTTAAAAAAGAAAACTCGCACTTTTCAAGCCTGGTCAAAAGGAGGTCCTCTTTTGACTTAATGATCCTCCTGGCAATGCTCAAGAGGTGCTGCCTGTTCTTGCCGGGGCAGTAAACCACCTCCGCAAAACCCTTACGCCTTTTTCTATCCGTATCAAGCTTGGCAAAGCCAAGATCGCAGAATCCTTTCCTTAGAGGCATTTATCTAAAATCCCCGGTAAACAAAATACCCCAGCAGGATTATAAGCGCTGCGGCAAGAATATAGAAATCATTAAAGTAAAAGAAATCACGGAGTTTATCCTGCGGGGTAGATGCCTCTTTCTCCGCGGATTTTTGGCGCAGGTCATGATGTTTTTTACCGTATTCATCAACCTGCTCTTTTTTAAAGCGCAGGTAAACCCCTCCGACCTTATAGGCGGGGATCCCCCCGTTCTCCGCCAGGTCCAGGACATCCTTTTCGGAAACCCCCAGCTGAATGGCAACATCCCTGACGGTCAGTAATTTTTCTTCAGGCATGTTATTTTGCGATCTTTCCCGACGCTACCCAGTTGTCGATTGCCTTGCGTTCAAATTTCCAGTCACTGCCTTCTTTATTACCCGGGACCTTTCCCGAATTAGCCCACTCCATGATGGAGTTTAATTCTACCTCAAGGTATTTAGCGAGCTGTTCGGCGTTCAGGAAATCATGCAGCATGGTGCATTGGCCTTGCAGGAGAGCGCCTTCGGCTACGTTGAGTTTTGCCGGATAGATATGGCCTTCCACTACCGCCTGAGGCAAAAGGGTAAGCCGTTCCCTTGCGGTGATTTTTCCCTTGACCTTGCCGCCGATGATTATATTATCTCCAAGGATATCCGCGTTCACTACAGCCGTAGCGCCGATAGTAAGGTTGCCCCGCGTTTCAAGATTGCCTTCGAACTTTCCGTTAATACGCAGATTAACCGGATCCTTAAAACTTAAAGTCCCCTGCATCGCGGCATCAACATCCAGCGTTTTCTCTTCCGGTTTCTTTTTAAATGCCATCTAGCGCCTCCTGTTTTAAGTTTTCGGCTCCTTAAACAGCTTGCTTTCCGCGTAACGCAAAAAATGTAATACGATCAAAACCAAAACCGTGGCAATTACCGCTATTTTATTAAATCCGGTCCCAACCGCAAGGCCGATCCCCGCGACCACCCATAAGCTGGCTGCGGTTGTCAGTCCCCTTACCCCCTCCGGATCCCTGATTATCGTGCCGGCCCCAAGAAAACCTATACCTGTAATTACCCCCGCGGCAATACGCGCCGGGTCCAGTGAAACCCTGTCTTTATATATATCAAAAACATACATGGATGTCAACATGATAAGGCAGGATCCTAACGCTACCAGTATATGCGTGCGCAGGCCGGCATTCCTGCGGTGGACCTGCCGCTCAAGGCCGATCAG
>JAHFFQ010000017.1:7441-15169 GCA_023247875.1 Candidatus Omnitrophota bacterium
AGCTTCTCGATCAACGGCCCACCCGGATACCCGGCGCCCAGGATCTTAGCCACCTTATCGAAAGCCTCGCCGCAGGCATCATCCCGTGTCGAACCGATCTCCCGGATATTGGAAAAATCTTTTATGTAAAATAAACTTGTGTGGCCGCCGGAAACTACAAGCCCTATACTTGGTAATTTAATTTCGCGGTGACAAAGAAAATTGGCATAAATATGGCTATAGATGTGGTTAATTCCCAACAGCGGTTTATCCAAGCTTAAAGCCAGGGCTTTTGCAAAAGATATTCCCACAAGCAAAGAACCCGGCAAACCGGGTTTAACCGTGAGGGATACCAGGTCGATCTGCTCAGGCGGGATCCGGCTAGCCTTAAGAGCTTGCGAATATACGCCGGCGATACTTTCAAGCTGCATGCGCGAGGCGATCTCCGGAACTACCCCTCCATATTTACTGTGAAATTTCAGGCTTGATGCCACCACATTAGCCAAAACCTCTCTGCCGTTCTTAACTACAGCTACCCCTGTTTCATCGCAAGAGCTCTCTATACCCAGTACGATCATCTCTCCACCTTTGCTATCTCTGAGACAAAAACAAATTTATAACCTTCCTTTTCCAGTTGCGGGAGCATCTCCTTTAATACAATGATGGTATTCTTGCGGTCATGGCCTATTCCTATGGCCACCCCGTGTGTACGGGCCAGGTTTTTCAGTGACTTGAGTTGAGCTTTAATATATTCCGGATCATCCCGGTTATCCAGGAATATATCCCTTCTCGCGAACCTTAACCCAATCTTCTTTGCCAGCGGCGCGCAGACGGATTTAGCGGTAACAAAGCTATCCAGAAAATACAGGCTATGCTTCTTTACCTCAAGCATAATTACCGAGCTTTGGTTTATATCCTCGGTAAGGCGCGAGCCCATATGGTTGGATACCCCCTTGGCGAAGAGAATCTCGGTTAAATCTTTGTTCAGGATCCGGAGCACCTCTTGCCTGCTCATATTAAGTGCGATGGTATCCTTTTCCAATCTAATATTTCCCTTGGGCTGCATGGGGAGATGCAGGATCACCTCAAAGCCGGATTTATGCAGCCTCTGGCTGGCTTTACGCGAATTCTTTAGCCCGGGAAGGACCGCGCAGGTCAAACGCTGTTTTATTCCTCCGGCGATATCCAGGTTATCCAAATGATACCCCCAGTCATCTAATACAATGGCGATCCTGCCTTTGACAACGGGCTTGATCTTAGGCGTGGCCTTTTTATAAAGAGGGGTGAGGATAACGGCTAAAAAGACAACCAGGAGGAAAACCAGCGCGAGGATAATCAAGGGTTTGTTTTTCATCCGAACAGAGTACTTATTGTTGTTTCTCCGGGCTTGACTCTTTATAGATTTTTATAACCTTTAAAGCTTCTACCGCGCTCTTGAGCTGAAGGTCAGAGCTATAATCAAATTCATCCGCCGCTGAATTTGGCTTCTTCTTTTTTCCTGCTATCTCATCAAATATCTCATCCGGTTTCCTGTTTTTTACCTCCCCGTCCTTAACTTCAGTTTCTTTCCGCGGCTGAACCTCAATATCAGGAGTAACCCCTTTGCCGTGGATTATTTTCCCGGAGGGGGTAAAATAGTGGCTGGTGGTCAGGCGCAGCGCCGAGCCGTCGCTTAAAGGTATAAGCGTCTGCACCGAGCCCTTACCGAAAGATTTCGTCCCGATGATTATGGCGCGCTTACAATCCTGTAAAGCCCCGGCCACAATTTCGCTCCCGGAGGCGGAGCCCTCGTTGATCAGCACAGCCAGGGGCATCGCTATGACCGCGTTTTTGGAATCAGAGAGGAATTCCAGGTTCTGCTCCTTCTCCCTGCCTTTCGTATAGACGACCAGTTTATTGGCCGGAAGGAATTTCCCGGTTATCTTAACCGCAACATCAAGGAGCCCGCCGGGATTATTACGCAGGTCAATGATCAAAGCAGCCATCTTCTGCTTAGAGAGATTGCTTAATGCCTTGTTGAATTCCTGCGGGGTATTTTCGCGGAATTCAGTCAGACGGATGTAACCGATATTATCCTCCAATATGCGCGCCTGCTTTATATCTTTTATCTTGATAATATCCCGGGTGATCTTAAAATCCAGCAATTTCTTTTCTGAGTTCCTCAATACCGTAAGGTTGACTATCTCACCCGGCTTGCCGCGCATCTTTTTAACGGCATCCGTCAAGGTCAGATCCCGGGTCAGCTCACCGTTTATTTTCACGATATAATCCCCCGGCTTTATCCCCGCTTTCCAGGCAGGCGTATCTTCAATAGGGGTAATTACGGTCAACAACCCCTCCTTAATGGTGATCTCGATCCCCAGGCCGCCAAATTTACCTTCGGTGTCTTCCTTCAGATCGCTGTAGTCATCGGGGCTTAGAAATTGGCTGTGCGGGTCAAGGGATGAAAGCATGCCTTTTAAGGAACCGTAGATCAGGTCCTTGGGTTTAGTTTCATCAACATAATATTTTTGAATGACCACCAGGGTATCGGAAAACAATCCGACTTGCCGGTATAAATCATCCTTCTTCTTTTTATCATTATCGGAAAGCGCCAATCTTGCCCCGGCAAACAAAAGCACAAGAAGAAAAATAACAATAATTTTTTTACGCATTATCTATCCTCCGCTTGATGAGCTCCTGAACGATTTTAGGATTTGCCTTGCCTGAGCTTTTCTTCATAACCTGGCCTACCAGGAACATCAGCGCATTGGCTTTCCCGTTTTTAAGATCATTTACCGACTTTTCATTCTCCCGGATGACCGCTATGATTACCTGCTCAAGCTCCGCTGTGTCGGAAATCTGCAGCAGGTTTCTTTCCTTGATTATCTCCTGGGCTGATCTTCCGGAGTCAAGCATTTGAGTTAAGACGCTTTTAGCATTGAGATGAGAAAGCTCCTGCCTCTGGACAAAGCCGATGAGGCTGGTCAGTTCATCTATATTAACCCCCAATTGATGCAGGCTTAGATTCCTGGTATTAGCCTCGGATAATAATGGGCCGATCAGCCAGTTAGCCATATTTTTCTTATCCTTCCCCGGGTATTGCTTCAGGCACTCCTCCGCGAATTCGGCGTCTTTTTTATAACTGACCAGTATTCCGGCATCGTATTCAGAGAGTGAATACTCCTCCACAAAACGCCGCAACTTCAGGCCCGGCAGCTCGGGAAGAGAATCCTTTATTCCGGATATCATCTCCTGCCCGATAATAAAAACCGTCAGGTCAGGGTCAGGAAAATACCGGTAATCCTTGGCACCCTCCTTGGTGCGCATAGATACGGTAATATTTTTCTGCGCATCCCACAGGCGGGTATCCTGCTCCATGGCCCGGCCTGACTCAAGTAATTCAGCCTGTCTGCCTGCCTCGAAATTTAGAGCATCCTTGACCCCTTTAAAAGAATTCATGTTTTTAAGTTCAGTCTTGACTCCCAGTTCCTTTATTCCTTCAGGCCGCAGAGATATGTTCGCGTCGCAGCGCAAAGAGCCCTTTTCCATATCGCAGTCAGAAACATCCAGGTATTCGATGATAGTTTTCAGGCGGGTCAAATAATCAAATGCCTCTTGAGCGCTGTTTAGATCCGGTTCACTAACGATCTCAAGCAAGGGGATCCCCGCGCGGTTAAAATCTACCAGGCTTGCCTCTGTTTCATGAATGAGCTTTCCGGCATCCTCCTCCAAATGCACCCTGGTAATGCCGATGCGCTTGGGTTTACCATCTGCGGTAATGTCTAGAAAACCATACCTTGATAACGGAAGATCATATTGCGAAATCTGGTAATTTTTCGGCAGGTCGGGATAAAAATAATTCTTGCGGTCAAATTTAGTATGCTCCTGCACCTGGCAACCTAGGGCCAGGGCAACCTTGATCGCGTAATTTAACGCCTCCTTATTATAAACCGGCAAGCTCCCGGGAAAACCCAGGCATACCGGACAAACGCTAGAGTTGGGCTCCCTTCCAAAATCAATGGCGCAGCCGCAAAAAGCCTTGGTTTTGGTTTTTAATTGGAGATGCACCTCTAACCCGATAACTGTCTGGTATTTCATAGTTTTGGATTTGATTTATGCCAATCCGTATTTTGTTCAAAGGTGTGCGCTACCCTGAAAAGCATCGCTTCATCAAAAGGCCTGGCCATTATCTGCAGCCCCACCGGCAGTCCTTTTTTGGTAAAACCGCATGGTATTGATATAGCCGGTATCCCGGCCAAATTTACCGATATGGTATATATATCCGAGAGGTACATCTTCAGGGGGTCTTGTGTTTTTTCCCCGATTTTAAATGCCGGAGTAGGAGATGTGGGGGTAACGATACAATCAAAATCCTTAAATACCGCGTCAAAATCCTGCTTGATCAGGGTACGCACCTTTAAGGCGCGTAAATAATACGCGTCATAATATCCATGCGACAGGGCAAAGGTTCCCAGGATGATCCTGCGTTTTGCCTCATCTCCAAAGCCCTCTCCCCGCGTTTTCTTATACATTTCGATCAGGTTATCCGATTTGGCGCGCCAGCCGTATTGCACCCCGTCAAACCTGGCCAGGTTTGAACTGGCTTCGGCTGTGGCAATAATGTAATAAACCGGGACCGCGTACTCTGTATGCGGCAGGGATACTTTTTGAGAAACAGCGCCTAGAGAGTTGAGCTTGTTTATTGCCTCCTCAATAATGGTTTTAACTTCCGCGTCCATACCCTCTACAAAGTATTCACCTGGTATGCCTACTTTTAGGCCACGGATATCATTAGTCAGGCTTTTGCTGAAATCCGGGACATCCTGCTTTACTGAGGTTGAGTCATTGGGGTCATACCCAAAAATAACCTGCGAAAGGATTGAAGAATCCCGCACATCCCTGGTGATCGGGCCGATCTGATCCAGGCTTGAGGCGAAGGCGATCAACCCGTAACGCGAAACCCTACCATAGGTAGGTTTTAATCCCACTACACCGCAGAATGACGCGGGCTGACGGATTGAGCCTCCCGTGTCCGAACCTAAGGCCCAAATCGCTTCATCTGCGGCTACGCTGGCAGCCGAGCCTCCGGAGGAGCCTCCGGGAACGCTTTCTAAGTCCCAGGGGTTATGCGTTGCTCCGTAACGCGAATTCTCCGTGGATGAACCAAAAGCAAACTCATCCATATTCGCTTTCAGGGGGAATATTTCTGCGCCGGATTTTTTGAGTTTGTTAATTACAGTGGCATCATATGGCGGCCGAAAACCTTGAAGTATCTTAGAACAACACTCGGTATTAATACCCTCGGTGCAAATATTATCCTTAATCGTAATAGGCAGGCCTTTGAGCAAAGAATCAGGCTGCGGATTGCAAACAGGCTTTTTTACATCATTAACCCTAACATACGCCTTAACACTTGGCTCAACCTTTTCTATTCGGCTGTAAATAGCGTCCAGGACAGCGGAAGCATTCGCTTGCTTATCCTTAAGCTTATCTATCAACTCGTGAGCCGTAAGCTGGTTTAGTTCCATAATTATTCCAGTATTTTCGGTACGCTGAAGAAATTCCCTTTTTTGACCGGGGCATTTTCCAGCGCTTTATCCGGAGACAAGGAATCTCGCGGTTTATCCTCGCGCAGCACATTGCTTATCGGCAGGATGTGGCTTGAAGGGTTGACCCGGCTGGTATCTAAGCGGCTTAGTTTATCAATGAAACCCAGTATATCATGCAGTTGCCCGGAGAGCTTTTCCAACTCATCAGGCTGCAATTCGATACGCGCCAAATGCGCCACATATTTTACCGTTTCTTTATCTATAGCCATAATTTCTCCATTTAAAGAAATATTTTAGCATTCTTTATCTTGAAAGTCAATAATAGGAAATCAGCTTGAAAAATGGCAATAAAAAACAGAGATGTAATCAGGAAAGGATCGCATCTCTGCTTGAAGCTCACCAGGCATTCAATTTTCGCTTTAATAAAAGCTTAAGGCTTGGTTTAAAAGCCTCTTATAGTTTAAGCATTAATGTGCTCAAATTTATTGCGTTCGCCTTGCGGCGAGATATTTTCAAAGAGCGAAAGTCCAAAAACCAAATAGACGACTTGCGGGACCAACCGTCGCCTCCAACAGGAACAAGAACATCAATACGGCAGACCGAAGCACGGAGAACTGTCGTCATAGTAATGGCAGTGCCAGTCGCTCTGCCCGGTGCCCGGATAAAATTGCAGATAATACCAGTACGCCAGGGAGGCGTTAGGGGTCTTGCCGCCGGAAGCGCACCTGAGCGCATACAAGTTCGCATACGTTCCACCGTTACCCATACTGTAACGGTAGAAATCGGTGGATGCGCAGGTGTTGCCCACTCCCACGTCGGCATCCTGCATACCGGTCAGAGAACCTTTCTCGAGGTAATATTGATAGGCTAGCTGGCGCATAGCGCCTATACGTACCTTAGCTTCGGCAAGGCGGGATTTCTCAACTAGGTTAGAGTATTGGCTAATACCTACTGCCGCCAGTATACCTACGATGATTATGACTATAATAAGTTCAATTAAGGTAAAACCGGGTTGTTTTTTGTGGGAGGGTATTTTTAAGGTAAAAGACCTTGATGGGGGTTTGAGCGGATGGGAGAATTTATTGTTCTAACAGGATTGGTCAGGGACATGAAAGCTTTAATCAATTGTCTTGACTCTTTTCTGATATCGGCTAGAGAACCGGGCTTCCTTTAAGGTAAGAGGGTATCCACAAGGTTTTTGTCTTTTTAAATATCTGTGAATAGTGTACCCCACCCCCACCTCATTTGTCAAGTTTTTTCGAGAGTTAGGCAGGATGACGAGGATTGACTCTAAGCAGCATCTCAAAAATTCGAGCGGGCAGGGTTGCCCCGCTATGTGCGAAGCAGGCAGAGCGAGAATTTTTGCCGAAGCGCAGTCCCGCCTCGCTGGGGCGGGACAAGCGGTGCTGCGAGAGGCAAGCCTCGGCAGACTGCATGATAAACTCTACCCCATTGACAAAGCCGGGAAAATGTGTAAAATATCCATAATTAGCTTAATCTTAATATGAGCAAAAAACCCGGACAACCTAAACCAAAATACCGCCTCAATCAAAAGGGCCAGTTTGTCATTGAGAATTACAATCACGCCAAGCCCTTTGCCAACTTCTTTCCGGGGATAGCCGGCAAATACGGGATACCCATGTGGGTATTCTACGTTAACCGCGGCCAATGCATCTGCAGTTTCGGCACCAAAGATAAAGACCACGCTATCCTGGAATTTTTCCCGGCAAATAAATCCTGGCAGTTCGTCTCAAGCCTGGGTTTTCGGACCTTCATCAAGATTAAATCCGCAAAAGAAACTTCATACTATGAACCTTTCCACAATGGCTGTGCCAACCTCAAATACCGGATAACAAATTCTATGGCTATGGGCTCGGGGGAATTGGTCCTTGAGGAGGAAAACCGGACATTGGGGATTAAGACCAGGGTGGAGTATTTTAATATCCCCAATGACGCTTATGCAGGTTTAAGCCGCATTGTCAGTATTGAGAATACCGGGAACAAGGCCAAAAAACTACAGCTTATTGACGGCCTTCCCCAGATCGTCCCTTTTGGCACGCATAATTTTTTCCTGAAAAAACTCGGCCGCACTATCGAAGCCTGGATGAATATAGATAACCTGGATAACGACATCCCTTTTTACAAGCTGGAGGTTGACCCTTCCGACCGGCCGGAGGTCGTACATATTGAGGAAGGCAATTTTTACCTGGGTTTTCAT
>JAHFFQ010000133.1 GCA_023247875.1 Candidatus Omnitrophota bacterium
CTCAGAATGATGTTGCTCTTGTCAAAGAGGCGCTCTCTACGGATGCTTATGCTTTGCATGTCTCCGCTCCTGCCACACTCTTAAAATGGAAGGAGTTTGACCTGGCATTGAGAAATGAATTGGTCAGGGCCAGGGCGCTGCGCAAAAAGGTTGACCCGGCGAGATTTCTGCGTCACGACACGCATTTTGATATGAACATAACCCATATTGCCCAGGCAGCCTTGCGCCAGGCCTCAATTCTGGAGGCAGAGAGATATTTGGATCTTGAGCGCTGGAAAATGCTTGATGAGATATCCGGGGGGCATTATTTTGATCTGGATTTTCTCCTGGCTTACGGATTGAAGCTGGCTATTTTGGAGCGCTGGGTTAAGATTGAGGCGGCCGACAAAGCTGAATTGGCGGAGAAGTCATTCCCACATTAATTTATTACAATGCATAAAAGAATAGGGCGCATAGTAGAGATCAACGCGAATATGGTGACTGTTGGCCTGGACGATTTTGTCATCCAGAATGAGGTGGCTTATATCCTGCACGCAGGCCTGCGCCTGAAGGCAGAGGTAATCCGCGTAAGGGATGACCGCGCTCAAATGCAGGTATATGAAAGCACATCGGGATTAAAGGTCGGGGAACAGGTTGAATTTAGCGACGAGCTTCTCTCCGCGGAGCTTGGCCCCGGATTATTGGGCCAGATCTTTGACGGCCTGCAGAATCCCCTTCCCGCATTGGCCAAGGAATGCGGATTTTTCCTCAAAAGAGGGATTTATTTAGAGGCCCTTTCGGATACTGAATGGGATTTTACCCCTTTGGTAAAAAAAGGGGAATATGTTTTAGCCGGCAGCAAGCTGGGATTTGTCCCGGAGAAGGCATTTAAGCATTATATAATGGTTCCTTTCGACCTTAAAGGTGTCCTTGGGGTGGTTGATATTTCCGCCCAAGCCCGGCGCGGTATCAAGGAAAAAATAGCTGTTTTAAAAGATCAATCAGGTAAGATGCATGAAGTTTTCTTAAAGCAGAACTGGCCGGTTAAGGTGCCTATCCCGGCATACGCAGAAAAACTAAAGCCAACCGAGCCGCTGATAACCAAGATGCGCCTCATCGATTCCTTATTCCCTGTCAGCCGCGGAGGAACCTATTGTATACCCGGGCCATTTGGCGCGGGGAAAACAGTTTTACAGCAATTGACCAGCCGCCACGCGGAGGTGGATATCGTGATTATTGCCGCCTGCGGGGAGCGCGCCGGAGAGGTCGTTGAGACCCTTAAAACATTCCCCGAGCTGATCGATCCGCGCACGAATTCTCCTCTTATTGACCGTACGGTGATCATTTGCAATACAAGCTCCATGCCTGTTGCCGCCAGGGAATCCAGCGTTTATACCGCGGTGACGATCGCCGAATACTACCGCCAGATGGGTTTGAATGTGTTGCTGTTGGCGGATTCAACTTCCCGCTGGGCCCAGGCCATGCGCGAGATGTCCGGCAGGCTGGAGGAGATCCCGGGTGAGGAGGCATTTCCAGCTTATCTCGAATCGCGCATAGCATCATTTTATGAGAGGGCAGGGTTAGTCAGGCTGCATGACGGTTCGACCGGCTCGGTTACTATCGGAGGAGCGGTAAGTCCTGCCGGAGGAAATTTCGAAGAGCCGGTTACCCAGGCGACCCTTAAGGTAGTCGGCGCGTTTCACGGTCTCTCCCGCGAAAGATCTGACAGCCGCAGGTATCCGGCGATCGATCCCCTGATCAGTTGGAGCAAATACAGAGGATTTATCGAGGAGAAGAAAGAAGCTGCCGGTCATGAGTCCCTGCGCAGAAGCTATGAGATCTCCCAGATGATGAAGGTCATCGGCGAGGAGGGGACCTCGCTTAAGGATTATATAGAGTATCTTAAAGGCGAGCTTTTTGATTTTGTTTACCTGCAGCAGAATGCATTTGACGCGGTGGATGAGGCTACCTCCAAAGAAAGGCAGATTTATATATTTGATTTTATACATGATATATTGCTTGCCGATTTTAAATTGGAGGACAAAGAGAAGGCATTGCGCTTCTTCCAGAAATTAAGGCAGTTGCTGCGTACCTGGAATTCAAGCCCTTGGATGAGCGCGGAGTTTAAGAAGCTTGAAGAAGAGATCTCCATATTATTGGAAGAGAAGAGAGCCCCGTAAGAAAAATAACATGCAAAAGATATATACCAGCATTACTCAGATCGCCGGAGACGTGATCACTGTTGAGGCTGAGGGGGTCGGTTACAATGATGTTGCCCAGATCGCCTCGCGCCAGGGCACAAGCCTTGGCCAGGTTATCCGTATTGCAGGCAGGAATGTTTCCCTGCAGGTTTTTGCCGGAAGCCGGGGTATCTCTACGGGTGATAAGGTGCGTTTCCTGGGCCGGCCCATGGTCGTATCCACTGGGGAGAATCTCTTAGGCCGTATATTTAATGGCAGCGGAATGCCTTTGGATCGCGGACCGGAGATCTCTGAGAATATGATCGATATAGGCGGAGCGCCGGTCAATCCGGTAAAAAGAATTATTCCTAGCAAGATGATCCGCACCGGCATCCCCATGATCGATGTATTTAACTCCCTGGTCGAATCGCAGAAGCTGCCTATCTTTTCCATTGCCGGAGAGCCTTACAACGAACTTTTGGCCAGGATTGCCATTCAGGCCGAGGTGGATATTATTATCCTGGGTGGTATGGGATTAAAATATGACGACTACCTGTTTTTTAAGGAGACCTTAAGGCAGCATGGGGCTTTGAGCCGCTCCATATTCTTTATGCATACCGCTTCCGATCCGGTGGTGGAATGCCTTTTAGTGCCGGATATGGCCTTGGCAGTAGCCGAGGATTTTGCCTTAAAAGGCAGGCGCGTATTAGTCCTCTTAAGCGATATGACCAATTTTGCCGACGCCTTAAAAGAAATCTCCATAACCATGGAGCAGGTCCCTTCCAACCGCGGTTATCCGGGAGACCTTTACAGCCAGTTAGCCAGCCGCTACGAAAAGGCGGTTGATTTTGAAGGGGCAGGCTCGATTACAATACTGGCCGCAACTACAATGCCGGGTGATGATGTAACCCATCCTGTGCCGGATAACACCGGCTATATTACTGAGGGCCAGTTTTATCTTAAAGGCGGGGTTATCGAGCCATTCGGTTCATTAAGCCGGCTTAAGCAGCAGGTAAACGGTAAGACCCGGCCGGACCACCGCACGATAATGGATACGATGATCCAGCTTTTTGCCAGTTACCGCCAGGCGGTTGAAAAACAAGCCATGGGTTTTCAGATGAGCGCCTGGGATAAGAAACTGCTTAAATACGGCGGGCTCTTTGAAAGGGATATGATGTCACTCAAAGTGAATATTCCCCTGGAGAAGGCGCTGGATCTGGGGTGGGAGATTTTAGCAGAAGCCTTTACCCCCGAGGAAACCGCGATCAAGCGTTCGCTTATCGAAGAATACTGGCCGAAGGAATAATGGCAAAGATAAAGCTTACCAAAGGCGAATTAAAAAGGCAGCGGGATGCCTTGGCGCAGTTTTCGCGCTACTTACCTACCCTGCAATTAAAAAAGCAACAGTTGCAGCTGGAGATCTTACGGCAGGATTCTCTCCTTGAAGAGAAAAATCAGGCGTTGCTTAGAAAAAATCAGGTAATCGGCCTTTGGATAGGCCTGTTTACGGATGAAAGGGTTGACCTAAAAGCCTTCTTATCGCCGGCCAGGATAATCACCCGCCCTAAAAATATCGCCGGGATAGATATCCCTGTATTTGATACGGTAGAATTCAATGAAGCGGATTACGATTTGTTTCTTGCTCCTTTGTGGGTGGACGCGGC
>JAHFFQ010000018.1 GCA_023247875.1 Candidatus Omnitrophota bacterium
GGTAGCCCTGCAAAGCAAGAAAAGATATGAAAAACACGATTACCGTAAAAGCGCAGGGGTTTATCCCGTCCTCAAGCCCGGCGATGATCACGGAAAGAGGGATAAAGCTCTTGAAATAGGCAAGGGGGTCTTGCGGCATTAACCCCGGAGAGGCTTGCGGTCTTTTTAAGGCATCCTTGATAAGATTACGCAAAGCCGCTTCAACCTCTCCCTGGCTGTTCAGGAATCTTCCTTCCATATAAAAAATAGGGATATGGAATTCCACGGCGGAGCCGCTCTTCTGCCGCAAGCCTAAGAACAGCTTATAGTTTTCCGGGTAACCGATATCCAGGTATTCAAAATAAACTTTGCCTGCGAACTCCTTTTCAATAACCGGCATTATATTTTTTTCCACTTCAATACACCTGTGGCAGCCGGGAGAATAGAATACCAGCAGCTTCGGCATCTCCTGTTTACCGGACGCCAAAGCGGCTTGAGGCAGGAGGAGTGCCAGAAAAAAACAAAAAAGATACCTACCCATTATTTTACGCATAATTAAAAAACGCGCCCTTATGTTATCCGCGGAAAATGCGGAGAATACTGAACTTGCCTGGGCCTAATAAAATCAGGGCGATACAGGCTGCAGCGATGACAAAGGTATATTCAAACCCTCCGTTAAGCAGGAAGAAACCTTTGCTCAAATGCACCTTAACTCCGGCAGTAGCAATAAAAATCAAAAGCAACGCTGCTGCCAGCCTTGCCTGTATCCCGGTGATCAGAAGTAACCCGCCGGCTAACACCGTAAAGGAAGCAACAACTGCCCAGAATTCTGCCGGAACAAACCCCAAGCCGGAAAGCATCATAGCAAAACCTTTGATCCCCCGGCCGCCGAACAAACCAAAATTCATCCGCAGCCCATGTGCCGTAAACATAACACCTATTCCCAACCGTAAAACCAGCATCCCCCAGTCTAACATCTTGCACCTCCCTGCTTGCCTTGCGGCAGGCTTTTTATCAATCCTGCAATGACTCCCATCTTATTCCTTAAGCCTATTGAGCGGTAAACACACATTACAAAATGCAACAGCGTGGCAAGCATCCCTCTCACTTTCACGCCAAAAACCATTCCGCATGACCTGTTGTTGGCCATCGGGATAACATAGCCCAGGTCCATGGGCTTGAACTTTTTAAGCGGAAGGTTTTTTATGCTCCTGGTTATGTTAACTGCTGCCTGATCCCCTTCGGTAATGGAAAACTGGGCGGCCATCCTCAGGAAATTATCCTTCCTGCCGAAATAGGCGGTATCCCCGCCGCAAAAACAATCCCGGGCAAATCTTAGGTATTCATCAACGATTATCCTGCCCTGCGGATTCTTTTTCACGGCCAGCTTCTGGATAAAATCCGCTGTCCTTACCCCGGGGACCCAGATAACTATGGCTTTCGTAAATACCTTCTCCCCGGAAACAACGGCGCTATCCCCGTTAACGCTCTCAACAGAAGAATTCGCCAGGATATCTATGCCCATTTTTTTTAGATTATCTCCCGCATAAAGCTTCATCCAATCCGGCAAAGGCCCCAGTATACCGGGGGAACGCTCAACAATAATGATTTTCTTCGTAATCCCTCTTTTCTTACAGTAGAGCCATAAATTAGTGGCCGCCTCAACCCCGGTATATCCGCCTCCGCAGATAATAAAGTTCTCAAATCTGTCCGCCCCCAGCGCCTCCTGTATTTTTTTGACATCATCCGCGCTGTTTAAGGCATAGGCGCCATCTTCTATATCGGGTTGTCCGAAAAAATTGGCCTGGCTTCCGCTGGCAACAAGCAGGTAATCATAGGTATAAGTAGAAGCGGCTGTAGCGGCTTGCCTGGCTGCAGGGCAAACAGAAACAACCTCTTCGTTTATAAACTTGAATTTTGACTTGCGTGATAGATCATTTATATTATATTTGAGGGATTCAAGGTTGATCTGCCTGCCGATAGCATCGGGCAGAAGCGGCAAAAAGTCAAAATGCTTTCTCTTGTCAAAAAGAGAAACCTCCAGCTCCAGGCCGCTTTTAGAAAGCCTTGCGGCTGCGCTTAGCCCCGCAAAGCCGCCCCCAATAATAATAATCTTTTTAATATTCAAATATTCACATGCTGCCAGCGGGTGGCCAAAGGATGACAACGAATGGGAGGATCCACACCGGGGGAGGGGCCCATGAGTTGGCTCCTTTGGGCAGGCCCTGCTGGCAAAATAATTGCATACCCGCCCCTTATATGTTAACATAAACCTATGTTTTTGGAAATAAAAATCAGGGTTGAAAAAGAGCTGGGTGCCTATGTACGGCAGATGGATAAATTGTACTCCTTGAACAGGCTCTCCCCTCTCCTTTTTAAAAGCATAAAAGAGTTTGTCTTGCGCTCCGGTAAAAGGATAAGGCCGGTATTATTCTGCATCGGATATCTTGGCTTCTCCAAGAAAACCCCTCCCGGCCTATACCGCAGCGCCCTATCCTTAGAGCTTCTGCATGACTTCATGCTGGTCCACGATGATATCATTGATAAATCCGATACCCGTCGCGGAAAACCTTCCATGCACTCCTTACTGAACCGCTATCTTATGCCGGGTAAAAAAGCTAAATTCAGCGGGGAGGACCTGACCATAGTGGCCGGGGATGTTATGTATTCCATGGCTCTTGATGCTTTCCTATCAGTTAAAGAAGATATGCGGCGTAAAGAAGATGCTCTGAGGAAACTTATCTCGGCGGCTTTATACACAGGCAGCGGAGAATTCATCGAGTTGCTGTTGGGAATCAAACCCATAGAAAAGGTCACCCGGGAAGATATTTATAAGGTCTACGATTATAAGACCGCAAACTATACCTTTGCCTCACCCTTAAACATGGGAGCGACCCTTGCCGGCGCGGACCCGGGGCAGGTAAAAGATCTGTTTTCTTATGGCATGCTTCTGGGGAAGGCATTCCAGATCAGGGACGATATAATCGGAACATTCGGCGAAGAAAAAGAAACCGGTAAATCAAACCTCACCGATATCAAGGAGGCCAAAAGGACCCTGCTTATCTGGCATGCCTTTAACCACGCGGAGAAAAAAGACCGGCTTATCATAAAAAGGATAATGGAGGGTAAAACCGCCAGAATAACGGAGCTGGTCAAGATCCGCCGGATCATCGTTGATACCGGCGCCCTGCTTTACGCTGAAAACCAGATAAAATATCTTTTATCAAAGGCTAACGTGGAGCTAAACCGCTTAAGAATGGATAAAAGATATAAACAGGCGCTGACAGACTTCTCAGTAAATATTCTTAAAGCATGAAAATAAACCTGGCAAAATCAGCGGGGTTCTGCTTTGGGGTAAAAAGGGCGATCTCTATCGCGCTGGATAAGGCAAAAAGCGGCAAGCCGGTATTTATGCTCGGGGATATCGTGCATAACGAAGAGGTGGTCAAGCAGGTAGAAAAGGCCGGCATCAGGAAAATCCACAGGCTTGGCAAAGGCTCCGGCAGGATTCTCCTTATCCGCGCGCATGGCTGCTCAAATAAAACCCTGCGCCGGGCAAAAGAATGCGGCTATACGGTTATTGACGCTACCTGCCCGATGGTAAAGGACATCCATAAGATCGCCAAAAACCTGGAGGATACCGGCCACAAGGTGATCGTGATCGGGGACAAACTGCATGATGAGGTGCAGGGGATCGCCGGACAGCTCAAAGCTAAGGCGATCGTCATTGATGATTTAAAGAACATTACTATAAAGAAAATAAAAGTTATTCCGCGGGCAGGAGTAGTCGTGCAATCAACGCAAAGCCTGGATAAGGCGCTTAAAATAGCGGGTGTCTTGCGCGAAAATATCCGTGAGGTAGAATTTCATAACACTATCTGCAACCCCACGAGGATAAAACAGGGCGAGATCAATAACATGCCCCTTGAAAACGACGTAATGATCATCATCGGCTCAAAGGCAAGCGCCAACACCAGAAGGCTCTATGAAATATCCAGGTCCCTGAACAAAAAAAGCTACTGGGTTAACTCCGGAAAAGAAATAAATAAAAGCTGGTTCTCCAAAGCCAAAAGCGTAGGGATTACCGCCGGAGCATCCACCCCGGAATCAACTATCCGCCAGGTTATTCAAAGAATAAGAACTAAAAACCCCTGACCCTTCTCTCCGCTTCTTTCCAATCATCCGCCGAGCTGTTCTCCGGCCTGCCTTTGCTCTCCCAGATAGAGATAGCGACCTCTTTTATCCTCTTCTGGATATCCTCCTTGCTTTCCTCCACGATCCTGTTATAGAGCCAGGCGACCGCGCAGCCAAAGATAAACGCGTAGGCAAATCCCCAGACGGCATTCAAGACTAATCCAATGGCTGTGGGCCTGCACCCCATAACCGACATGATCTTATCCAACCCGGTCTCCCAGTAAAAAAATATGTTCAACGCTCCCAAAAGCAGAATAAAACCGGCAGCAACAATCCCCCATGCCAACCCAAAAGCCCTTATGTCCAATTTTGCCATAACCCCCCCTTTTTTTAGAAAACTATGGTTTTGTTTTCGTGCCTTATGATGCGGTGGTCAATATAGCTTGATACGGCTTGCGCCAATGCCCTGTTCTCCAGGTTCCTCCCCTTTCTTACCAAGTCCTCCCGGTTATCTTTATGCGAAACCTGCTGGACCTCCTGGGAGATGATCGGGCCTTCATCAAGCTCATTTGTCACAAAATGCGCCGTCGCGCCGATCACCTTGACCCCCTCTTTAAGCGCTTTGGCATACGGGTCAGCGCCTTTAAAAAAGGGAAGAAAGCCATGGTGAATATTAATTATATCCTTATTGTATTTTTGCAGAAAATCCGGGGAAAGCACCAGCATATAACGCGCCAACACCAGGAAATCGCTTGAGTCAAGGCTGTAAGCCAACAACTCTGATTCCCGGCGGTTATCTTTGTTCGCGGGCACATAATGGAATGGAATATTATACTGCGCGGCTAATTTGCGGTGTTTTTCGCAATTACTTAAGAGAAAAGGTATCTTCACCGCTAGCTGCCCCGCGCTCCATAAATACAACAGGTCTACCAGGCAATGGTCCGGTTCTGATACGAATATCCCCATGCGCAGGGGCTCTGACTTATCAAAAATCTCCCAATCCGCGCCGAACTCTTTGGCAAAAGGCGCAAATTCCGAAGACAATGCCTTCCTGTCATATTTCTCATCCTCCAGAATAAACTCAACGCGCATGAAAAAATATCCTCCCTGCGGATCAGTAGAATGCTGATCGGCAGTGACGATATTCCCGTTATGCTTAAGGATAAAATCCGATATCCCGGCAACGATGCCTTTTTGGTCCCGGCACTGGAACAAAAGAATGAACGCGCGCATAAGCCTAGAGCCTCCGGTTAATTATACCTCAATTTCAGCTATTGAAATATCTTTTTTATGGTAAAACAAAATTAAATAAATACCCGGTCAAAATGATCCCCAGGCCTACCACCGAAGCAAATATGATCAATAACTTGGACTTCATTACTTTCTTGAGAATAAAAAATTCCGGCAATGAGAGGGCGGTAACCGCCATCATAAAGGCAAGTGCCGTGCCCATGGCAACCCCCTTGCCGGTAAGGGCGCTGACCAGGGGAATCACCCCTGCCGCGTTGGAATAAAGAGGGACCCCTATTAAGACAGCGACAGGCACTGCCAGCCAGTTGCCTCTGCCGGCGACGCGGGCCAGGAAATCCTGCGGCACATACCCATGTATCCAGGCTCCTACCCCGATGCCGATGATCACATATAACCAGATATGCTTAAGGATGCCGACGGTATAATCCCTGCTATATTCAATCCTGGTCCTAAAACTTTGCGTTATTGATGAAGCACAACAGGCCTGTTTCTTATGTTCAAACTTCTGGATAAGATCTTCTATTTTAAGCTTACCGATAATAATACCGGAAAATACCGCGATAATCAGCCCGCTTCCTATATATAGCAGGGAAATCCTCCATCCAAAAAGCCCCCAGAGCATGACCAAAGCCACCTCATTGATCATCGGTGAGGCCACCAGAAAAGAGAAGGTAACTCCTAAAGGAACCCCGGCTTCAAGAAAACCCAGAAAAAGCGGGATGGCACTGCAGGAACAGAAAGGCGTTACGATCCCCAGCAAGGCAGCCAGGATATTGCCCGCATGTTTATGCTTATGGCTTAAGATAGAGCGGGTCCTTTCAGGGGAAAAGAAGCTACGGATAAAGGAAACGATAAAAATTATCCCGCAAAGCAGCAGGAATATTTTTACCGTATCATAAAGAAAAAAATCCAGGGCTTCGGAGAAAACAGCCCCGTGAGGCATTTTAAGAATACCATATACCAGCCGATCAACTAACGGTTTGATCATTGCTTATCCTTGGCCAAGCCAAAGGAGCTGCCCTTAAGGGCAGCTCCTGTTTAAAAAACAATCTCTTGCCTAGAAAGTAGGGCTATTTATCTCTGCCGGAGGCTTTTTGTAATCTTCCGATCAGATTCGCCAGGCTTGGATCAAGCCCTGTGTTTAGTTTTTGCACCTTGTGTACATCCTGCCAGCTCTTGTCGTAATCCTTCTTATAGTAATAGGCAACTGCCCTGTTGTAATACGCTCCAGCATAACGGGAATTCTTCTTTATTTCCTCGCTGAATACGGAGATCATATGATCCAATTCCTTCTGGTCAACGGTAACGATATCCTTTCTTGCTGCCGGGCAGGGGGATTTACTTTTCCTTGCAACCGTAGTGCACCCAACCAGGGCCAAACAAAGCAAGACAATGATTATTTTCATGTCTCCTCCTTGCCGATCTTAATGCGCTTTAGTTTCCGCTCCCTCAATTTTTGCGCTATCCATCATCCCGCTCATCATCGGGCAGCTTTCCATCATTTTGCGCATTGCTTCCATATCTATTTTTATTTCCACCTCTTTTTTCAAGGTTAAATTTTTATCATATTTTTGCAGTTTATTGCCTATCATGACGATGACCCCGCCGTCCTGCGTGGCAACCAGGGATTCTTTCATCATCGGGCACATACACATCCCCATCATTTTATCCTTAGCCATCATACCCTGGCCCCTCATATTCGGCTCCATCGCGCTAGCCTGCATCATATCCTTGCCGCCCATCCCCTCTTTTGGCTCTTCCGCAAGGGCCAAAGAAGAAATGCCGGCCAATAACAAACCAAGCGTTATAACACCTAAAATCTTTCTCATCATCATCCTCCTATTTGTTGACTCATTTTACCGCAAATAAAATACCTTGGCAACATATAAAATGACCGGTTTACTTCTTTTTTACCTCTATAGTTACCTTGACCTCCGCCGGCTGCGTGTCTCCAAGGATCAGGCCCGGGGCTAAAACCAGCCTGGAGGTTAAGGTCGCCCCATCCTTTATCGAACGTAAATCTATGAGGTCCGTGCTGACTTTTATCATATCTTTAGAAAAGGAGCTAGGCGCGACTACCAAAACATCCTTTGGCTCTACGCTTATCCGCTTAAGCATAAATCCTCTAGGCGGACTGCCTTTTGTTTCTATGGAGACCGCGGCCGTGTATTTAATCAGCCTTAATATCTTAAGGTCTATCTCCGATGGCTGAGTATTGACGAAAGATATCCCGGAGGGGATATTCAAAAGGTCTTTTGTAATAGCAATATTCCTCTCCCCTTCCTTAAAAGTTGCCATATCCAGTGAAAGTTTTAATTCTCCGGGTTTAAGCAGGTCAAATGCCCTTTCAGAGCCGCTTAGGGTAACCATCACCTCCCGGGGTTTGGCGCCTCCGATGATCTTGTCCGACGAGAGGTTCCGGTATTCGACAGGGACCACAAAGTCACGGCGGATTATATCAGTACGGTGGCCTAAGAAAAACCATAATCCCGAAGCCAGGATCACGGCGATTATTTTTTCTATCCAGTGCGAAGTAAGGAACCTTTTTGACAGCATCCTTTTCTTGACCGGGAATCTTTTGCGATAAAAAGCATCAAGTATGTCCTGTAATTGCGCAGCGTCGCGCAACTCAAAAAACCTGCCACCCTCTGCCAGAGAAATGCTTCCTCTTTCTTCGGAGATAACGATACACAACGCATCTGACCGTTCCGCTAACCCCAGTGCAGCGGCATGCCTTGTCCCGAAATGGCTGGCCGCGCGCAAATTAGCGGAGAGAGGAAGATGGCAGCCGAATTTGGTCAGACGGTTACCATCCATGATAACCGCCCCGTCATGGGTAGGTACATGCGGATCAAAAATACTCTCCAGGATATCCTGCCCTACCAGGGCGTCTATAGCGGTACCCGCCTCAATATACCTGTCCAGGGGGTCTATCCCCTTGACGACTATCAGGGCCCCGATCTTTTTACGGGAAAGATTGACTATGGCCGAGATCAGGTTGCCGGTATTCTGGTCCAGGATCACCCTCCCCACAAACCTGCGGTTAATACCCCATAACGCGACCCTTTCGAAAAAATACCTGATATCATCCTGAAATATTACCACTATGGCAATAAGAAAAATTGCAAAGAATGCCTGGAAGGCCATGGTGGTCAGGTAAAGGCCGAAGACCCTGGCAAGAATATAGATCAAACTGAGGATGATCATCCCGATCAACATGAACCTGGCCCTTGACTTCCTGAACCAAACCAGCATCAAATAAATAAAAACCGATATTATTCCGATATCGGCAATATCCTGTATCCTGATATTCTGTATGACAGAAGCTATGCCGCCAAAGCTCATAATTCCACCCTCATTTTAATTTCTCCGCAATCTCATAAAGGACCCCGCCGGCTATTTTGGGACTAGGGAAAAGATATTTTCTTGCCGAGACAACAACCTTGGTTATTTTGGCAGTCTTATTACTGATCTTTACTGTAACCCAGGCGGAATCTACATTACCCCTGATGACCCCGGCTGCCCTCTCCTCGGTAACCTTGCCCTTCCGGCTTAAAACCGCCAAAGCCGCGCCATATACTTCTTCAAAAGATAAGGCGAACTCCTGCTGAACGCTATCCTTCCCCGCGAATGTTGCCGCGATGCCTACAGGCAAAATCGCCACCCCCGCCACCATGGCAACCCCGTAGATTCCCGCTGTTTGTATGCCGGCTGCTTTCATTGGCTCTATCATTATAAGCGCGGCCAATTCCTGAACACTGGTCATATTTTTATAACTCTTATGTATATTTACATCATACACATAAACAACCGGCTCCTTTCCTGAACTGTAGTCCTTGAAAACAATCTTCCCTATGCCCAGCTTAAGGAGATCGACATGCATAGGCATTTGCCGGGAGGGCTTGGCCTCCTTTTCTTCCGCCTGCTTCATTACCTTTAATTCGTTGACATTCAATTGGCCTTGCGCGTTCTTTATGAGCCCCATTTCTTTCAATTCTATCTCAGCGCTGGCCAGGCGCAGTTTCTTCTTGAATAGGGCGCCAAGGTCATAGGTAACATTTATTTTTGATAAGTGCACAAGGATGCCCCTGGGGAATCCTTTGGGATTATACATTTTGAATCCCGATATCCGCACGGACTGGTTAAAGAGGCCCAGGGAAAATCCGTCAATGTGGACAGGGGCTCCCGCAACTTCAGTCGCTGCGATCGTTATTATGGATTTGATTATCTGGTCCTTGAGAATACCTGCGGCGAGGATGGAGAGTACGGCTATTGTTAAAACAACAAAGGTTTTCTTCATAGTTATCCTACTCTTTGATTATTGTACCCCGGATAAAAACCCCCTGCAACATATTTTGTTGCCATGCCGGATTAAGGATGCTATATTATAACAAATAAAACCATCAGCGAAAAGGAGAAAAATAATGAAGAAGATCATATTGCCGTTGATTTTATTCTTTAGTATTTATTCCGGAGCGGCGTTAGCAGGCAAACTCAACAAGATCGAGCTTGTTGATGGAAGCGTTATTGTCGGCGAGATCTCCGGGCTGAATAACGGCACATATACCGTCAACTCCCAGGGGATGGGCCTGCTGCAGATAGAAGAATCGCGCATTAAACAGATCGGCTCCGCTGATACCGGAAGCAGCCCGGCCCTTGCGCAACCCAAATCCAATGGGCTGGTTTCAAGTAAGGCGCAGGCTATGACAAATAAAATGATGGGGGATAAAGAAGCCGTGGGAATACTTATGTCGCTGCAGAACGACCCGCAATTACAGGAGATCCTTCAAGACCCCGAGATAATGAACGCGATAAAATCCGGGAACAGCGCCAGCCTGGCTAATAATGAGAAATTTATGCGGCTTAAAAATAACCCGAAAATCCAAGCGATAAAGGAGAGGATAGAGCAATAACCCACGCACGGTTGAGAAAACAAGAAACGGCTTTATTTACTATCTTTTGCGACTGCCACCGTTTACAGATCCTTTTCCTTGATGGTTCCTATCAGGGCTTACTCCTGGTCCGCCTCTAGGGCCTGGAGGATTTTCCCAGTTGGTTCCTGGGCCGCCCTTTGATCCCGGAGGATTATTGTCCAGGTCTTTGCGTCGTTCTTTCATCTTTTCCCGCTGTTCCGGTGTAAGGCTCTCCCGCCTTGTTTTTTTATCTTGTTGCAACTCTTTGCGAGCTTCACCAATTCTTGCTTTGTTCTGTATCATCTCTTGTGTGTTTTTTTGGTGGAGGGATTTTAGCTGCTCCTTTAGCTGAGCGGCTCTTTCAGTATTGCCTGCGCCCGTTGCCTCTCGAATTTGCTCTCTTATCGCTTTCTCCTCTGCCCTGGCCCCCTGGGCATTTTGCTTAATCTCCTGACGCTCTACCTTGGCTTGTTGTCTGCCGGAACTACGCTCATCTTTCCAATTCGCACTGGAAGAAACTCCCTCCTCCGCATATATTTGGCATACGCTGCTTAAAAGAAAACAAAAAAATGACCCTGTAAATACTATCAATGCCTTTTTCATTATTTCTCCTTTCCAAAGTTAAGAATATTATATGCTAAACAGAAGAGGCGGATCAGGATTATTCTCTTTTTTTCTCCTGACGTTCCCAGTATTCGTTTTCCCAGCGCTTTTTCTCTTCTTCATGGAGTTTTCTTTCCGGACGCAATATTTTCTCACTTGCTTCGTGCCTCTTTGCTTCTTGCTTCTTTTTTTCTGCTTCCTTTGTTTTGCCCATTTTTAATATGTAAAATATTATCAATGGAATGGCGCATACTGTTACTATTAATAAAATAATGCTCATCAATCCTCCGGTTATTTAATTATAACACGCCATTAAAAAACGGTTAACAAAAGATTCAAGAACGTCACCCCAGGTATCGCCCTTTTCCTTCATAATTATAACTCTGGCAATATGCTATACAAGAAATATTTTGGGCTCACACCTGTCGCTCTGCGCCTGCGGCGCTGTTCCTCCCCCTATATGACGCTTTTCGCAACTGGCCAGACACAGAAGGAGAAGAAGTAAAAATATATAAAAGAACTGGTTGAGATTCTTTGTCAAAAAGTTACAACCTTATCACTTTCTTTGATAATCTCATACATATCCTTCATCGTGTTAATAGGGCACATTTCACTGCCTTCCTGATTGCGGGATTTAATACACGTCCCGCAGGCAAGTATCTTTCCGCCAGACTGAAAACTTCTCTGCCTGCTCAATGGCAGCCATGCTGCGCGCAGGCATTCTGGATGGTAATTTCTTCAAGCCCACCCTTAATGAACTGACTGACGATGTCTGCGACAGTTCCTGGAATAGCGCGATAAGCCTTAATTCCGCCCTCATTAAGTTTTTGAACCGCCCGACCACCTATTCCACCGGTAACCACAGCATCAATCTTCTTCCCTATTAACGCGTTCATTGGCTGGCACATACCATGCGCATGATGCTGATTCGCATTGTTAATGATCTCTACGGAATTTTTCTCTGTATCAACAATGGTAAAATACGGCGCACTGCCGAAATGTCCATAAACCACCGCGCCCTTGCCATCATTTGTTTCTGTCGGAATGCACAATTTCATTTTACTGCTCCTCTATTGGCTATAATAACAGTCTGGCATACATCCCTGTAAACCCTAACAACCAATCCTGCTTTCTTTAAATATTCTTTTACGCCTGGCAAAGACATCTTAGACGCCATATGGCTATGGCCATTTAACGCATGCACTTTTTTCATAACCTTCTCGCCGCGCTTATTCAAATCAGCAATAATAAGTTTGTTTTTGACTACCCTTATCATTTCTTTTAAGCATTTAACGGGGTTTCTCGCATGGTGGATGAAATTCACTGAAATCACATAATCAAAAGAGTTATCTTTATATCTCAACCTTTCGGCATCCATGTGCTTAAGCGATACGGTTTTATCAAGTTTAAGGCTTTTAAGTTTTAACCTGGATACATCTTGAGCTTTTCTATCCAAGTCGATTGAAACTACCTTCAACCCGCTCTTTGCCAAAGCAACAGCCATATGCCCCTTGCCTGTGCCAACCTCAAGAATTCCCTCTCCTGAAATCTTGGCTTTTGTAAGAATGAATTGCCTGGCTCGAGGGATATCATAGCCGTATTTCTTGAATAACCTCAGCCTATCTTGATCCTGCTTTATTAAATTATCCATTTCACCTATCTCTTGACCTTTCCGCCTTCTATCTTTAATGCTTTGGCATTTAAAAGAACATCTGCTATCTTTTTATGCGCCCTCTCTATAATATTGCCGAAGGTCTGCCGGGAAATTTTCATTTTTTTAGCTGCATCTTCCTGATATAAACCTTTTAAATCCGCAAGCCTAATTGCCTCTAGTTCATCCAACGCAAGGCTCACTTCTTCTAATCCATCCAAAGGGATGCCGCGTGGCTTAAAGTAATTTGTATCGGGATTACATCTTATTCGCCTGCACCTGCACGGCCTGGGCATATATCCTTTCTTTAGTTATTGGCATATGCTAATAATATCATATTTAACAAATCTTGTCTAATTTAAGTTTAGAAAAATAAGAAAGCCCAACTAATTTTAGAGCCGGGCTTAATAAAGCTTGGCTCCCCCTGTGTGACGCATTCCGCAACTGGCTGTATTATACTAAAAAACAATGGGATTATTTTAATTCTTTAAATACCGGATGGAAATTAGTTGGCTGTATTATGCGGCAGAAAATCTTGAAGATTGGATTAAAGAGCTTATTGCGGTGTTTTACATAAATATACAGCGGGATAAAACTAAAACCGAGCCTCCTTTTCGGCTCATAGCCAGTAGCTCCCATTTCGTATTTCTTTATTTTATTTTCAATGCACCAATTCATCAGATCGCGAAACCTTACAAAATAAAGATGATATTGATGGGCAACTGAATAATCGAACCCCAGATAATAATCAATGAAATAATCTCCCGATACCAGACAAAACGCAAATGCCGCTATCTTATTATCTATTCTCCATAAGAAAAATTTCGTCTCATGCGGCATATTTTTCGATATATTCTTAAAAAAATCTATTGTCAGTTTCTCCAGCCCCATTTCCTGCCTCTCATATGTCTGCAGGTATAGAGCGTACACCTGGTCCAATACACTATCCTCCAGCTTATTTGTAATTTCTAAGTTAATTTTTACCTTACCGTCTATCTTTAAAAATTTCCTTTTTAAACCGCTTCTCGATACGCTGCTTAATGTCTTTAGATATTCGTCGAAACTGGTAAAATGGATATCCATGTCAGTAGACGGCAGGGAATTGATCCTAAGAAAACCACTGTCAAGGCATTCATCAAGAACCTTCCTGTAGCTAAGGTCAAAATCCTTAAACGCAATAATCCCTGCTTGCTCTTGGCGGGCTATCTGTTCCATGCCCTTATATATTGCCTTAATTATTACCCGGGGCTCTTGGGCTATACCTATCCTACCTTGCCCCATCGGTAATCCGCAAATCAAAATTCTGGGGTTCAAAATACCCGGGAAAAAACTTTTGATAAAGTTAGTGGCCTTTTTAAATTTACCGGCAACGGCAATATCCAGAGGAAAATCCATCATAAAACAGTTGGTTGAGCCAACCAGGGTATCGTTATCGTAAACTAAAATATAAAAGAATGAAAACTGGGACAGATTTGATTCATCTAGGGTCTTAAAGAAATAATAGCTTTCTAATACATGCGGATATACTCCGCTCCAGTCCCGGGAGGAGATCTCTTCAATCTTTCTTACAATCTTAACCTTCAAGCCGGATTCTGCAGCCATGTTTAGAGTTTTCTCCCTTTTAACCTATCGCTACCAGCATTATTCCGCATACAACAGCAAATATCCCAAGCCACCGTGCGGTATTAATTTTTTCCTTTAATATTGATACTGAAGCCAGGGCAATGAGAATATAGCGCATGCTATCAATAGAAAAAGCAAAATTTAAATCTGATTTTGTGAGTACAAATAGCCACATGAATAGCGAAAGGGTACTAAAAATAACGCTAATCCATACCTTGGGAGTTTTGATCAATTGGATCACCAGATGAATTACCTTTTTTACGGTATTGATATGTAAATCCAATGAATTAATGGACGATTTTAGAAATAGCTGACTGACTGTGTCGCAAATGTCGGTTGCGAATATCAAAAAAATAATAAAAATCAAATTTTGTTTCATTGATTTTCTTTCTTATGTTTGCTGCTAATCGATACAAGTATTACTCCGAATAGTATAATCAATATGCCCGCCCACCTAAGACGGGAAATCTTTTCATGAAGAAAAACTAGCGAAACCAAAGGAACGGTTATATAACTGAAGCTGCATACAGGCACCGCTACGCTTAAATCAATCCTGGAGAGGACGGTTGACCAAATAGTGAATATTAACAATACAGAAAATAATCCCAGCCATAAAAAAGGAGAAGGAATAATATTTATGATAAAATGCAAACCGTCATTAAGGGCCTTGATTTCAAAACCGCTTTCCGCTAAAGCGGTTTTTTTAAAACAGAATTGAGCGAATGTTTCCAGAAAATCTATAAAAATCAGCAAAAATAATATTTTTAAAGTTAAGTGGCGTTTTTTCGGCATTTTACTTTTATTACCTAAATTTTATATTGTCTTTATACATTTTCAAAATAAAAACCTCTACCTTTTACGAGTAGAGGTTATCGGCTACCCAATGAATTAAAATATGAAAACTCCCCCTCTAGGACTCGAACCTAGGACCTGGAGATTAACAGTCTCTCGCTCTACCA
>JAHFFQ010000134.1 GCA_023247875.1 Candidatus Omnitrophota bacterium
CCAAAAGACTTAATAGCTGCGGCTCATTACCGATTAGGGTAAGGGCGATCACGTCATCCCCGGGCTTAAGCACCGTATTGCCCTTGGGCAGGATCACTTCCTCCCCGCGGACAATTGAAACCAGCACCGCATCCTGCGGCAGGGTAATATCCTTTACTTCTTTGTTGATCACCGGGGAATCCTCGGGCAGATCCAGGCGGACTATTGCCAGCTTGCCGCGCTTAAAACTCATCAGGTTTACAAAATCGGAGAAGGAAACCTCCTCTTCAATGATTTTAGAGATGATCTTTGTGGAGTCAACGGGAACATCGATACCTAATTCGCTAAAGGTATGCTCATTGTCGGGATTATTCACCCTGCCGACAGTGCGCCGGAGATTGAATTTTTCCTTGGCCAGCTGGCAGATGATCAGGTTGTCTTCATCGTCTCCGGTAACCGCAGCCAGCACATCGGCGCGCTCAATCCCGGCCTCCTCCAGTATATGGGGGTCGCACCCGTCGCCATTAACCACCAAAGCCTCCAGATCCTTGGCGATCTCTTCACAAACCAGGCGGTCCTTATCCACAATGCTTACCGTGTGCTTGCCCTGGCAGAGCCTCTTGGCTAAGAAATACCCTATTTTGCCCGCGCCGATAATCATGATATACATAACTATCCCTCTTTCAAATGGAACTTTTCCCGGACCTCTTTAAGGCTGGAAACTTTCACTACCCCCATCAGGATATCTTTATTTTTTAAGACGGTCTTAGGTTCCGGTATAATAACCCCCTGCATCCTCCTCAAGGCCACTACCAGAAAATCCCCGGGGATATTGATATCCTGTATGGTTTTACCTACTAAGCTGTCTTTCACTTCAATTTCAATGACCCCTAGATCCTTGGATTCAATCAGGTAACTAGAGAACCTGCTTTCGATAATTTTGTCGCGAAGCATGGCCGAAAATAGCATTGTCCCGCTGATAATGTCCAGGCCAAGGGCGGAGTAAATATGCGCGCGCTGCGGATCATACACGCGGGCAAGTACCTTGGGCACGCGGAAGATCTTTTTAGCCACCTGAGCGCTGATCAAATTAGTGTTGTCTCCGTTAGTAACTGCGCAGAGGGCATCCGCCTTCTCAATGCCCACCTGCTTTAAGAGCGCTAAGTCAAAACCATTGCCTACCATGGTTAAGCCGTTAAAGCTATCCCCGAGCCGGTTGAAGGAATCCCGGGATTTATCGATAACCACCACATCATGGCCTTCCCCGGATAAAAGCTTGGCCAGCTCAGCGCCTACCCTTCCGCAACCTATGATAATTACGTACATGGGTTCTTCCTTTATTTCTTGATTATCTCAACCAGTTTCTTAAAAGTACTGCTATCTCTTACCGCCAGATCCGCCAGTATCTTGCGATCCAGATTGATCTTAGATTTCTTTAACCCGCTTATGAAGACGCTGTAAGAAATCCCGGCCTGCCGGCAGGCCGCGTTGATGCGCGTGATCCAAAGGGAGCGGAATTCGCGTTTTTTATTCCGGCGGTCGCGATAAGCGTATTTGAGCGCATGCATCAATACCCTTTTGGCCTGCTGGTATTGTTTGCTGCGATCACCCCAGAATCCTTTGGCTTGTTTTAAAACCTTCTTTTTTCTTTTACGCGTTGCTACACTGTGTCTAGCCTTTGCCATTATTTTTCTCCTTGCCCATAAGGGCACACCCGCGCAATTCCTTATAAGCGCGGGGTGTTAAATTTTAACCATAGGGCAGCATGGATTTAACGAATTTCGCTTCCTTCTTGCCGGTTATGGTCTTGCGTTTTCTCAGGGAGCGCAGCCTCTTGGCTTTTTTGCTGGAAGCCAAATGGCTTTTGCCGCCGCCTGAATATTTAACCTTGCCTTTTTTGGTAAGCTTAAAGCGCTTGGCTACCCCTCTTTTGGTCTTTAACTTTCCCATTTTTTCTCCTTGTGTACAAACACACACCGGCGCAAGATCACTTAGCGCCGGGTGTTATTATATCCTATTTTGGGGCAATCACAAAGGACATTATTCTCCCCTCCATTGAGGGTGCCTTCTCTACCTGTCCATCCCCCTGTGTGTCAACGATAAATTTATCCAAAACTTTTCTTCCCAGATCGACATGCTCCATCTGCCTGCCGCGGAAGAAAAGATTTACCCTGACTTTATCTTTTTTCTTCAGGAAGCTTTGCGCCTGCTTGACCTTGGTTGCAAAATCATGTTCATCGATATTCGGCTTAAGGCGGATCTCTTTTAAACGGCCCTGTTTCTGGTGCTTTTTGGATTCCCGCTCTTTCTTCTCAAGGTCATATTTAAACTTACTGAATTCAATAATCCGGCAAACCGGAGGGCTGGCTGCCGGGGCAACTTCGACTAAATCTAAATCCTCCCCGCCGGCGATCTCCATCGCCCTCTGCACGGACATAACCCCCAGCTGGCTTCCATCGGAACCGATAACCCGCACCTGCGGGACATTAATCCTTTCGTTAATGCGGATGAACTTTTTTATAGCAACCACCTCTCCTTCTATTTGTGTTCCTGAATCTGGTTTTTTAACTGCTCAATAAATTTATCTAAGGCGAGAGCTCCCTGGTCTCCGCTGCCCTTTTTGCGCACGCTGACCTGGCCCTGCTTTGCCTCACGCTCACCGAGAATTAAACAGTAGGGGACCTTATTCAACTCGGCATTACGGATACGCTTATCCAGCGTCTCATTGCGCAGGTCGATATCTACGCGGATATTTTCCTTTTCCAGCCTTGACTTGACTGTTTGGGCGTAAGCCTGCGCCGTATCTTTGATCGGGATCAACAAAACCTGCACCGGTGCCAACCATAAAGGAAATTCCCCCTTATAATGCTCAATAAGCGCGCCGATAAAACGCTCAAGTGAGCCCAATAAAACCCGGTGCAGCATGATCGGCTGCTTTTCCTTGCCCTCAGCGTCGATGTATGAAAGGTCAAACCTTTTGGGAAGGGCAAAGTCGCATTGGATAGTGGCGCATTGCCATGTCCTTTTAAGGGCGTCTTTTAACTTTATATCGATCTTCGGCCCGTAAAATGCACCGTCACCCGGATTAATTTCATAGGCCAGGCCTTTTTCTTTTAAAGCATCCTCAAGAGCTGCGGTAGCTTTCTGCCAATCTTCATCCGAACCGATGGATTTTTCCGGCCGCGTGCTTAATTCGATCCCTACCGCATCAAACCCGAAAACCCTCATCGTATCAAAAACAAAATCAATAACCTTCTTGATCTCCTGGCGCAGCTGCTCCGGCAGGCAAAATATATGCGCGTCATCCTGGGTAAATCCGCGCACGCGCAGGAGCCCGTGCAGCACCCCGGCTTTCTCCCGGCGGTAAACCGTGCCTAACTCAAAAAACCGTAAAGGCAGATCCTTATAGCTGCGGGTTTTGGATTTGTAAATAAGCATATGGCCGGGGCAATTCATTGGTTTTAAAACAAATTCCTTGTCCTCGGCGGCAAAGGTATACATATTTTCTTTATAATAGTCGTAGTGGCCGCTGGTCTTCCATAGGCCGGCATCCATAATATGCGGGGTGATCACGAGTTGATAACCCCGCTTTAAATGCTCATCTTTTTCATAATCCTCAATAATGGTGCGCAGAAGCGCTCCCTTGGGATGATAAAATACCAGGCCTGCGCCTGCTTCCTCATGATAAATATCAAAGAACCCCAGCTGCGGCCCCAGCTTCCTGTGGTCGCGCAGCTTTGCTTCCTCTAAATTCT